>NZ_JCACCM010000078.1:0-35355 GCF_059501405.1 Myxacorys sp. | reverse complement strand
ATTTCACAGCCTTGCTGATTGAACTTCGCTGAAAGGTCAACAGAACCTAGGACAACTTTCACCAAAGATTACAAAATCAAGTACAGAAATCACATCTTTGAGCTGCCAATCAAAGACCCAGCTAGAACTATTCTTAACGTGAGTTCGACGAGAGAGAAGTAGCGCAAAAGAAAAGCTGAGACTACGTTTGAAGGTAATCTCAATCTTTCGAGACTCAGCTTATAGAACCGATCAAATCGCGCTTGGATGTCACCGCCATCTTCTGCAGCGTGGATGACTTCTGCCAACGGTTTGAGGGCAGGGTTGTTTCATTGTCACCGGGAGATATCTGGAAGCCCCAAGTCCTCGTTTGCAAGGTTCAAAAAATTCAAGAACGTCGAACGAGGGAATCAAGCAGCCAGTTTTTCATTTCTCACAATGAAACGGCCCTGCTCCGCAGGGGTAATCGAGGCTATATCGCTCAAAAGCTGTTTGAGGAACTCTACCAACGCGGACTTCAGCTTGTGACCAAAGCGCGTAAAAACATGCAGCAGCACTTGGTCAAACTGATTGACAAGATTCTGCTCAGAAAGCAGTCGATCGTTGAGTCGGTGAATGACCAACTGCAGAACATTTGCCAAATCGAGCATTCTCGGCATTGTAGTGGTTGGAACTTTCTCGTCAATGTGTTGGCAGGATTGATTGCCTACATCTATCAGCCCAAGTTACCGTCGCTCGACTTGCGATCGAAGGGCTTACCTGCGCTGCCTTCTTCTAATCCGTCGAACTTACATTAGCAATACAACCTCATTCCGATAAAGCAGCTTATCGGCTGCATTTTCCTCTGCTCCGAATGCCGCAATCACAAATGCCGTTCCGATAATATTGCCACACATGAGTGCTTCACTGAATTGGAGACGGGGTTACCTCAGCGCTTGGATTTGCTGCCGGATCAAGGCTTTCCGTCGGGCTGGCTCCAGGAGTTGGAGTAACACCCGGAATCGGCTGACCTGGGGGTTGACCTGTAGGTTGACTGGGCGGAATCTTATCCAAAGTAATCAGCGCATCGATCACCGATTTGACGATCGGAGCCGCTACTGTTGAGCCAAAGGCATCTTCACCTTTCGGCTCATCAATCACGGCTGCTACCACGTAACGCGGATTCTCCACCGGGAAGATAGATACAAAGCTTGTGATTTTAGCGCTTTCCTGATAGCCACCGCCAGCACTCGCCTTCTGTGCCGTTCCCGTTTTTCCAGCGACGCGATACCCCGGAACGCGAGCCGCTTTGCCACTGCCATTTTGCACCACCGATTCCATCATCTGAAGCACGGTCTGCGTCGTTTGCGGCGAGAAAATTTGTTTCGGTGGATTTTGATTTTGGATGGGTTGCCAGTACGGTTGTCCTGCATCGTCATACAAGCCTTGCACCACATGCGGCGTGATCAGTTTACCGCCGCTTGCCAAGATGCCATGCAGTTGTACAAGCTGAATCGGCGTCAGCGAAAAACCTTGTCCAAAGGCACTCGTTGCCGGATCGATAGACGATTCGGTAAAGGTTTTGCGATCTTTAAGCTGTCCGGCAATTTCAAAGGGAAGATCGGTTCCCGTGGTTTGTCCAAGTCCAATTTTTTGCAGCCAGTTGTAATATTCGTTAGGCTGCATCTGTTGAATGATATGTACCATACCCACGTTGCTAGAGCGCTCTAGAATTTGGGTTACGGTCGTCATTCCACGCGCTCCCGCGGTGGAATAGTCAAAGTTTTGGATGGGCCACTGGTCCACGTAGATCGAGCCTTCATCATTAAACACCTGATCTGGTTTAATCGACTTGGTTTCGAGCGCGATCGCAACATTAAGCGGCTTAAAGGTCGAACCCGGTTCATAGAGGTCAGTCATCGCCCAGTTCTTAAACCGCTCGACGTTTGCTTTGTAATACTCGTTCGGGTTGTAGGAGGGCTCAGAAACTAGTGTCCGCAGCGCTCCATCAGTGGCATCCATTACCAAAACGACGCCTCGTTTCGCCCCAAACTTCTTCACCTGCTGCTGGAGCACGGTCTGCGCCGTCCGTTGCACCCGACTATCGATCGTCAACTGCAAATGCAGGTTATCAATGTGCAAGAAGCCGCCCGGAATCCGATCGGGCATCATCGAGCCGAGGCCTGTCCGACTTAACCGCACGGATTTGATCGAGCGCTCTAATAAATTCTTGTGGCTGTGTTCAACACCTGCTTGACCTTGCTGATCAACATCGACATACCCGACTACATCGGCCGTGAGATTTTGTTGGGGATACAAGCGCTGTTGCTGCTGCGCCAAATCTAGCCCGTCGATCTGCAAATCTTGGAGTCGGTCGGCAGCATTTTCAGACAAGGCCACTTCTAATCGGATGCCGCTTTCCGCAGAATCGAGTTTGCGTAAAATTTCTCCGGGCGATTGTCCTAAAACTGAAGCCAGCTTTTCAGCAACAACCGTTTTAGGCTCCTTGAACGCAATCGGATGTGCGTACAGTGTGTAAACTGGTTGATCGATTGCAAGCACGTTTCCCACTCGATCAACCACTGGACGACGAGGAATAAACGGACGCAAAAAAGTCGTTTGTTGCGATCGCGCCTGCTTTAACAGATCTGGAGCCTGAACCACCTGAAGCCGCACTAAATTGAGCAAGAGCAATACCATTGCCCCCAGCAACACCGCCCACACGATAAATAATCGACGCAGGCTGGGTTTGGCGTGTGCGGTACGTAGACGCTCTATCAGCCTCGCTGCTCTGGAGGTACCATGGCGTGAGTCTAAAAACTCTGATGCGACGCGAGAAGAAGTCTCCCTCAAGTCCGATAGAAGAGCCGAAAGCGTACCAGAATAGCCCGAGCCATTCGATCGAATAGACCCGGATGGAGGTTGCCTTAGATGCGCCAACCGCGAATTCTTAATGGATCTACCCCGCTTCACCATTCGTTCGAGCTCCTTGCTGTTCACCCCTCATCAGTTCAATAACCTAGGGGCGCGGTTCCTTTAGAATCCGCCTCTACGCCCGTCGGCGGTGCTTGAGGAGAGGCCGTAGCCGCACTCCCTTGGCTAGAAGTAGGCGTCAAGAAAATCAGTTTATCTGGACTTTGCGGCGTTAATACTGTCCCTGGACGATTGCCCTGTTTGGCAATTTGATCCTTCAGCATTTCTTTGTTGGTGGTGAGTTGACGCTCGTTGCGCCGAAGGGTTTCGAGATGCTGGTACTCTTTTCCCCACACCTGCTGAGAATAAACTGTCCAGCCATACACGGCTAGTACAGAGCCTACCAGCGCAAAAGTGGCGACAACCGATGCCTGCTGCACCACCAGTAGCGATCGCACCCACGTTGGAACACTGTCTTGCGACGGCAAACGCTTAACGCCAATCGGACTGAAGGTTGCGGTGCGGCGAGCATCTAGAGCACTAGGGTGAACCCGAGAGCGGTTTGAATCAGAGCGTTTGCGTCGAGACGACTTTAGCGCAGCAGACATAAGCGTTACCAGCATTCCTATAGCAGTGAGACCAATACACCCTGGATCGAAGCATCAGTATTACGGAGACAGTCCAACACTGCCATAAACGCCCTTCATTGTATCGACAGACTTGCAAAGTGATACCGAAAATTTAGGAATCTGATGATTAGCCGAGTGGGAGAACCAATCGACTCATGAGTCGTCCGTCTTCTAGCTTGTAAAGGTTGAATTCTGCACCCAGTTGCTTCATTAATGACTGACAGATGGCGAGATGCAGACCGGGCGATTTGTCAATCATAGACGGGGCTAATAAATCAACAGCTCTGCCCGTTTCTAAGTCTTCAATTAAACGCGGCTCAATCGTTCCATCATCGGTAATCGAGACTTCTACGCAGCGTGAATCTAGAGGACGACACCAAATATCGAGGCGTCCGCCAGGGTGCGATCGCCCACCCGCAAGTAACAGCAGTTCGTACAGCACGAGTTCGATTTTAGTGATATCCCCAGTAATCATCGGGTTTGTCTCGTTGTGAACCTGTGACCAGAGTTGTCGCTGTTTAATCAGATGATCGACGCGATCGAGGGCGCGGCGGAGCAGACTGATCAGCGGTACAGTGTCTGTTCGCTGGGCCAGTTGCCACTGTTCATCGCGAATCACGGCGTTAATTGGCACCATCTCGTCCTCCATCTGTCGGAGAATCTGCTGCTGACGAGTTGCCATGAGTGGGTCGGGATGGGGGCTAGGAATTTCCTTCAGTCGCTTCACGCCAGATTTGACGGTTCGATGCAGATCTTCTAGACGGCGATGCTTGTACCAACTGAGACGCTCTAAGCGATCTCGCTGAGCCTTTAAGCTTTCAGACAGCATCAGGTAGCGCCGCGACCAGGCAAACTGACTCACCAAAATCGTCAAGGCCGCGACTTGACGATCGAGCCACTGGCGCTCTAGAACATCTACCACAATCAGCACTGCCGATGGTTCGTGCTCACTCGCCGTTCGCAGCGCCATCACCAGGAGTTGTCCGGCGTCTGGTACATTCAGCCATTGACGAGTTTCAGCTGGGATATCGTCGATCGAAAGTGGCAAAATGCCATCGTGGGCAAGGGCGCGATGCATCAGCACATCGGTTTCAAGAGACACCTTCAAGACAGGATTGCAGCTAAAGCTTGGATCGGTTTCAATCGATTGCATTAACCGTCCCCATCGTTTGCCGGGAAACCATGACACGAGGAGGGCGATGGGCGCTTGCAGGACTTGAGCAATATAGTGCAGAGCAGAGCGTTCTAATAGATCTAAATGCTGGGTTTGTTGAATCGACGCCAACCCCCACTGAACGGTTTGATAGATCTTCTGCTGTTGTTCATATTGCCGTTGCAGTTGCCACTGCCGCAACATCAAGCCGATTTGTCGCGCCACAGCTTGAGCCAATTCGCCTTCGGACTCACTCCAAGACCGGGGAGCGTCATGAGCGATGATCAGTAATCCTTCTACCGACTGTTCAGGAGCCGTATTGCAGACCAACAGCGATCGCACGCCTAGACCCAGCAAGGGATCGCGCCATGCCGCCAAGCGTAAATCCTCTTCCAGGTTCTCGATAGCGATCGCGCCTTGTTTGCGCTCTAGCATGTCCCAATCGATTGGACTGAGACTGCCCAGCATCGTTGTTAGGGTTCGTCGGTTCTTGGGATGGCTCTGATAGCAAACCTCGAAGTGTCCCTGCTCTCGGTTATAGAATAGGGCGAGAAAGCGATCGGTGCGGAGGCGTTTGCCTACCAGCTCTGCTGCATTCTTCAGGGTGACTTTCCAATCGCTCGTGTCATAGATCGAGTGAGCAATTTCAGCCGTCAGTGCCTGATCGAGCCTCGTCTGCTCAATCAGCGTCTCCATGCCTTCGAGCGGAGCGACCAAGGCGATCAGTTGGGCAGCTCCTCGAATAAAATTTTTCTCCCCTTCTTGCCAAATTCTGGCATCGCTGCCTTCGGCGGCGAGAAAGCCTAAGAGTTCGTTGCGGTAAAGAATGGGTGCGGCCAACAGCGATCGCGCTTTAATATTTTGCATTAAGCGGCTCGTGGCATCAGCTCTGAGCGAACTCGTCGCTTCTCCAATGGACACGACTTGATCTGCCATCAGAGCCTGGTAGAAACTACTCATCTCCTGCACCGTCATTCCCGAAATGGGCTGGTGTTCGTTGAGTGCTCCTCCGGAGTTTGGCGCTAGGCGAGTGGCGGTTTTTTGGGTTGTCACTCTCCGCCAAAAATAGCGACGTTGGCGCTCAAACCAGTACACACTGGTGCGGGTCGGCTGAATAAACTGATGAGTACTATCAACCACAGCATCAAGACGCTGACCCAGATTAGAGCGCGATCGCAGTTGAGCCAGTAACCGCAGGAGTGGCTCATCTAGCTGCTTAATTTGCTGTCGTTGCCATTCCGTTTCAACCGCATCTAACGCACTGGCCAAGCCGCCCAATACCATTGACAATAAGGCTTTATCTTCAGTTTTAGGAAAATTTCCCCACAACCGCGATCCCAGCATTGCTACACCAAAGCACTTCTCCTGATAGGAGATCGGGAACATCATTGTGCCTTGAATACCGGCTCGTTGAGCTAATTTGCGCCACTCGTTCGCTCGAACTTCTTCTCGCAGATCAGGAAAGGTGAGCGGACGTTGCTGCATGACGATTTGCTCTAGCACATCGCCTGACGTGAGCGTGAGGCGCTGCCTTAGCAATGGAGCATCACCGCCGCCTAAAGGACTGACCCCACCTTTGCCAGAAAGCCGACCACTGACGCGATCGTAGAGTCCGATCCAGATCAGTTCATAGCTAAATTCAGCTTTGAGATAGGCCAAGACTGCATCGACAAGCGCATCAGGGGTTGTTCCTTCACGTAGAGTCTGCAACACGTGTCCCAAGGTAACGAGGTGCTGATCATAGGCGGTTGGCTCTTTTGTCTGACCCATAGGATCTGGCGGTTAAAACTAGCGATAGCGGTGCAATTTCTGGGCAATGCAATTGGGCAATGCAACGAAAAAGAGACGAAAACACTCGTGCTCCTGGCTTAGAGTGCCCTGGAAGGGAGTGAGATGCGCTATGGTGATTTTTGGGTTCGTGAGTTGCGATCGCAAGATTGAGGTTCTGTTGGCTGATCTGTATCGAGCAATTGTGCGTCCGGTTCTATTTTCAGGAGTGAACGCTGATCCAGAATGGTTGGCTCAGCAAACGCTGCGATCGCTCAGTTGGTTTAATACCAATTCTGCTCCGAAGCGTTGGGTGCGATCACGATTAGATCAGCTCTATGGCTTTCAGAATGCTCGGCTAGAGCAGACGCTGTGGGGACATGCGTTCTCAAATCCGATTGGACTCGCCGCAGGATTTGATAAAGATGGCGTAGCAGCCAATATTTGGTCAAATTTTGGCTTTGGCTTTGCAGAAGTTGGGACAGTCACGCTTCATGCTCAACCCGGAAATCCGCAGCCTCGCTTGTTTCGCTTGCCAGAGGATTTAGCAGCCCTCAATCGCATGGGATTCAACAACCAAGGCGCGGCAGCCCTAGCAGAGCGATTGATGCATCGAAAGGGCGCGTTTCCGGTTGGGGTGAATCTAGGGAAGTCGAAGATCACGCCGTTAGAAGACGCAGCAGAGGATTATTTAGGAAGTTTTCGGCTGCTGAAAGAATTAGGAGATTATTTTGTCGTCAATGTCAGCTCTCCCAACACACCAGGACTACGATCGCTGCAAGCAACCGATCAGCTAGAACCAATTTTGTCTGCCTTACAACAGGAAAATAGCGCTGCCAAGCCGCTTCTTATCAAAATTGCGCCTGACTTGGATTGGGCAGACATTGCTGATGTGGTGAGTCTAGCTCAGCGCTACGCTCTGTCAGGAGTCATTGCGACGAATACAACAATTCGTCGCGATAGATTGAAAACAGCAACGATCGCGGCAACCGGGAAACCCGTCACAGAGGAAGCAGGTGGCATTAGTGGTATGCCAGTGAGAGCGCGATCGACCGAAGTGATCCATTTCATCTACAAACAAACGGGTGGCAAGCTGCCGATTATTGGAGTCGGAGGCGTTTTCACTCCAGATGATGCCTGGGAGAAAATCGCGGCAGGGGCAAGTCTCGTTCAAGTTTACACGGGCTGGATTTACGAAGGCCCTGGCATGGTTCGCCGCATTCTTCAAGGCTTGGTGCAGAAGCTAGACCAGCACGGAATGACCTCGATCGGAGACGCGATCGGGTTGGCTCACCACTAACCATTCAGCATTGACATCAGGGTAACTTCCCAGACAAGCTGCGGCTGAACGTAGGCTAGTAGGTACTTTCGAGCATCTTCGAGCAATTGGAGCGCGGCTGCACTACCTGATTGTGACCAATACACCTGCTGGAGATAGTCCACGAGCCACAACTGCGCGTCACTGTCTAAGGTTTTTGCGATCGCGCGGGCAAGACTCAATGCCTCTCGCAACGTCCGAGGCAAGGTCAGCGCTGAGAGCAAGTCTGGTGGAATCGTTTCGAGCTTTTGACGATGCATGATCGCGGCTCCAGGGCTGCCTTGTGCCAGGTCTAAAATTTGCGGCTGAGACAAAATCTCTTCCTGTCCCACTTGCCGCAGAACTTGCGTCATCGCAACGGGATCTAGGCGGTAAAAGGGAATGCGCTGGCAGCGAGAAACGAGCGTTGGTAGCAGCGCTTCGACACTCGGAGCGAGCAAAATAATCGTTGCTTTTCCAGGTTCTTCTAGGGTTTTAAGCAGAGCATTCGCCGCCGATTCGGGCATGGTTTCGGCAGCATCCATGATCACCACCGATCGCGGCGCTTCCATTGGCGGACGACCAAGGAACTGTGTGATTTCTCGAATCTGCTCCAGCCGTACCATCGGCGGAGTTTTGCGTTTTAGCCCTGCCGCGTCTGCCTCGATTGGAGAGAGCCGTTTGCCTTGGTAAAGATACGTCGGCTCGACCCACAATAAATCAGGATGATTTCGCGCCGTGATGCGGTGCTGAAGTGAGGGCGCAATTGACAGTCGAGGCGATGGAGACAACAAAAGTTTCAAGAAGCATTGAGCCGCTAAGCGTTTGCCAATGCCCGAAGAACCCGCGAAAAGATAGGCGGGCGCAACGCGATCGCGAGCAATGGCTTGTGCCAGCAGTTCCACGGCTTGGGGTTGTCCGATCAGAGGAGCAAAGACAGACATACAGAAACAGACAGACAGCAATGGAGAGAAGCGTATTCAGTGTAGCGCTACGAATCAATGTCTACGAATCAATGTCTACGAATCAACGTCATAGCTGGCGAGGTTAAACCACTGCGTCAAGGAATGACTTAAAACGGACTCAATGCGCTCAGCCACCTGAAGTTCACTGCCCCTCGCATCGACTTGAATAAAGCGCTGTGGCTCCGTTTGAGCTAGGTGAGCAAAGCCTTGACGGACTCGCTGATGAAAATCGAGGTCGGCTTGCTCAATGCGATCGCGCTTGCCGCGCTGCTGCATTCTCGCTAATCCTGTTTCTACATCAAGATCCAGCCAAATCGTCAGATCGCTTAGAAGATCCCGCGTTGCAATTTGATTCAGTTGATCAATGAGCGTCAGATCCAATCCTCGACCGTAACCTTGATAGGCAATCGTAGAATCTGTGTAGCGATCGCACAGAACTAGATGGTTTTCTTCTAAGTGAGGGCGCAAAAATCGCTCGACATGCTGAGCGCGATCAGCCGCATAAAGTAATAATTCTGCGCGATCGTGAATTGGTTCTTTTGTAGGACTTAAAAGCAACTGCCGGATGCCAATGCCTAACTGAGTTCCGCCCGGTTCGCGAGTCAAAACTAAATCTTTGATCAATCCTTTTTGCTGAAGTGTTGGCAGCCACCGACTTTGCAAAAGCCACTGGCGCGATCGTTCAAGCTGCGTCGTCTTTCCACACCCTTCTGTTCCTTCAAAAACAATCAATTTACCCGTCATGTCAATTCTCAATTCGCCTTCAAGAAACTATCCCACACAATGCAGAATCCGGTATAAAGGTCGTAGGGTTTCTCTCTGTGACTAGAACACTTCTGCGACTAAAACACTACTGTCCATTTTCTCTACGCAGGGGGACGACAGACACGTATGATAAAGATTCATTTGTTGCACGCTTAGGGTTAGTTATGGCTCGTTACACCTGTCTCTTCACACTCGGCGCTTCGCTGGAAAATCTGATTCCGCTGCTAAACGAAACCCTTCAGTCGTGCAATCTCAATGTGATTTACTCTAATGCCGATTATATCATGGCGAAGGAAATTCCGGGGAAAATTCCCTTTCCTAAGCTAGTCACCGTCGAAGTGCTAGTCGATCGCACAACGGCGACAGATCAAGAAGTAAAAGTGAATTTGGTCAGCAAAAACGAAGAGTTACCCCTCCAGGTGGATAACCACTGCCATCAGATGTTTGATGTCGTCACAAAAGCGATCAGCGAAGACAAAAACTGGCGACTGATCGAAACGGTAAGATGACTCGCAGAGCTTTGGGTTAGAGAGTTGGCTGGTATTGTATTGTCCCTGTTCACTGTTTGATATCCCTTATCTGAATACGGGACATCGCCTAGGAACATCAGTCGTTCAGTCAAAGAATTGAAAATTTGAAAGATCAAGAATTTATAAAGGCGTGTCTCACTTACGCCTTGCCCTATCGCAAAGAAAAGGCCCGCCAGATTAATCTTCAGGATCGCCCACCATATTTGGGCTAATCAGAGTAATGTCAAACTCGTCAGGCGGCACAGTCAAGACAGCATCGCGCTTTAGTAAGTAGTAAATCGCTCGAACCTGCGGACCAAACACCACTTCATCTTCATTCCGCAGGTCATACTGCTGAAGCTTGCGACCATTGATTAGCAACCCATTCGCGCTGGGCTTTCCTTTGAGGTTGCCATCTACAATTCGGTAATAGTAAGTCCCATCTTCGTTGGGCAACTGCAACAGCGTTGCGTGACGACGAGACACAAATTGTGACACCAACCGAATGTCACACTTCGGATCTCGCCCAATCGAGTACACAGGCGCATCTAAGACAAATTCTCGGCGTCCTTTATCGTCTTCGATGATTAATAGATGGTTTTGGTGGGGTTCTGAGGGCATTGAAACTCAATAGGGGTGATGAGCGACAGTGGGGAGAATCTGCAACCTACCTAAAATAAAATACTCGATCGCAAGTTGAAAGATTCAGTGCTAATACTGACTTGGAGCCGTTGTGAGGGAGAGTAGGACTGTTCTTCTAGATAGATGACCGACTGCATCCTAGCAGAGTTTCAGCAATTAGCGCATACCTAAGTTTAGGGATGAGGAAGAAGGGACGCTGGCGGCAACGCTAACGCAAGGAGGGATGAGAAGAGAAAAAGGATTGCCTGAGCAACAGAGAATTGGTGACAACGCTAACAGAGCTAAATGCCATGAATGCACCTGCCGCCGCCGGGCTGAGCAACAGTCCTAGCGAGGGAAGCAGTACACCTGCGGCAATCGGAATGCCTAGCAAATTATAGGCAAATGCCCAAAACAAGTTCTGCCGAATTTTACGAAACGTCGCACGACTGAGACGAATCGACTCCACCACATCGCTTAAGCGATCGCGCATCAAAATAATGCCAGCCGTCTCGATCGCAACCTCTGTTCCCGACTTTAGAGCAATGCCTACGTCAGCCTGGGCTAAAGCAGGCGCATCGTTTATGCCGTCACCCACCATGCCAACGCAATGCCCTTGAGCTTGCAGTTCAGCAATTTTGGCTGCTTTGCCGTCAGGCAAGACTTCTGCCAGCACCGAATCAAGGTTAAGATCTGCCGCGATCGCACTTGCGGTAACGCGACGATCCCCTGTCAACAAGACCACCTGAAGCCCCATTGTCTTCAGCGCTTCTATGGTTGCTTTGGCATCGGTTCTAAGGGTGTCCTTAACGGCAATTAACCCGACGAGCGATGAGGATAGCGCAACATAGACAACGGTTTTGCCTTGGGCGGCTAAAGTGGTGGCTTGACCTTGAACCGCTTGAGGCACATCCACGTGATGCTGCTCCAGCCAAGCGGAAGTTCCGAGTAAAACGGGTTGAGAGGTGCCATCCAACCAAACGTTAGCGGAAACCCCAAATCCTGCCTCAGTATAAAAATCTTGAGCCGTTAGGAGCGATAAGTTTTGCGCTGTCGCCGCTTGAGCGATCGCTTGAGCTAAGGGGTGACGAGTTCCACTTTCAACGGTTGCGGCAAGTTGAAGAAGCGGTACACCATTGCTGATGGCGATCGAGTCTGTGACCGTCGGCTGTCCACTAGTGAGGGTTCCGGTTTTATCAAAAACGATCGTATCGAGATGATGAACCTGCTCTAAAACGTCTCCCCCCCGAATCAGCAAGCCCCGCTCAGCTCCGATGCCTGAGCCAACCAGGATGGCGGTAGGTGTGGCAAGTCCGAGAGCGCAAGGGCAGGCGATCACCAGCACCGCGATCGCGAGCTTAAAGCTCAGCAGCAGGGGCGTAGGATGCGGCGTATAAGAGGCGGAGACATGCATCATGGCATGTTCTGCTCCCAGCAACGAATAGTTGGAGTGCATCAACACCTCTGCCCAAAGGTGCGAGCCGACAAAGAACCAGAACAGAAAGGTCAGCGTCGCGATCGCCATGA
Organism: Myxacorys sp.; assembly: GCF_059501405.1. Lineage (NCBI taxonomy): Bacteria > Bacillati > Cyanobacteriota > Cyanophyceae > Leptolyngbyales > Leptolyngbyaceae > Myxacorys > Myxacorys sp. The sequence goes on along the minus strand of NZ_JCACCM010000078.1, from coordinate 23,251 downwards.
CGCCGTAGGTGAAATAGCCTGCAACGGTATCAGCTAGTTTTTGGATCGGGGCTTTGCGGGCTTGAGCCGATTCCACTAACCCGATGATTTTAGCGAGGGTAGTATCTTGTCCAGTGCGAGTAACGCGCAGTGCGATCGCGCCCGATTGATTAAGCGTTCCCGCCGCGACGAATTCTCCAGGCTGTTTCTGAACTGGAACGGGTTCACCCGTGAGCATCGATTCATCAACTGTGGTTTGTCCTGCCACGACTTCGCCATCGACCGGAATTTTTTCTCCAGGAAGGACTTGTAGCCATTCCCCAGACCGGACATGTGAGATCGGCACTTCGATTGGGGTTTGAGTTGCTCCGGCTCCTTGGGCGATCAATTTGGCAGACTGGGGCTGGAGCGCAAATAGCGCTTGCAGGGCAGACGCGGCTCGACCTCTTGCTCGTTGCTCTAGGGTGCGTCCTAACAAAATGAAGCCGACGAGCATCACAGGCTCGTCAAAAAAGCATTCCCATCCCAACTGCGGAAACAGGAGGGCAACTAGGCTGGCAGTAAAGGCTGTGATCGTGCCTAGGCTCACTAAGGTGTTCATGTTAGGCGCGTTGCGACGCAAGCCTTGCCAGCCGTCCACAATCATGGAATGTCCGGGAAAGGCTAATGCTGCCGCCGCTAAGCCGCAATGAAACCAAATATTGCCGAGTCCTGGAATCAGGATTCCGGTGAATTGGTTGAGATGTCCAATCGTTGAAAATATGAGTAAGAGAATTGCGATCGCGAGTCGTCGATTTTGCTGTTGATGCTCTTGCTGTCGCCGCTCGCTGAGATCGACGGCCTCGGACTGACCTGCTGACGACCTTGGCTGACTCGGAAATCCAGATTCTGTTAAGGCATCTGCAAGACTAGCCGGATCGACGCTCGGTTCACATTCGACCGTAGCCAGTTCTGTCACTAGATTTACAGTCGCGCTCAGAACGCCGGGTTGCTGGGTCAATTGTTTTTCAACCGCGCTAACGCACCCCGCGCACTTCATCCCCGTCACATCAAGCGTGACGGTCTCGGTTGAGGAGGGCTTTTCTTCTGTTGCGATCGACAAGAGGTTCTCAGGCAAAATGTCAGGCTCCACACAAGCGTCTATCTTGAGCGTAGATGATGTTTTGCCATATTGACGCGCGATCGCTAACTTTTCTAACCGTAGCGTTTAATCTGACAGTCTCGATCGGCGTCGAAACTCAAAAAAGGTAGAGATTAAACCCGCCCCAGCTATGACAAGAATCAGTTCTGTTCTCAGAATGACATTTACATTTAATTCGGACAGTACGTTAAACCCACCCATTCCTAAAACGACACACCAGAAAAACAACGTTGGCTTTTGAAATTTCAGCATTAGTTAAGCGCCACTTCCGCCAAGTAAATACAGCGCCACTAGTGTGCCGCTATTCCACAGCGCATGTAACAAAATCGATGCCATCAAATTTTGAGTCCGGGTGTAGACAAATCCCAGAATGATGCCCAACGTCATCAAGGGCAAGACTTCCGAGAGACTGAGGTGAACAACGGCAAAGATTAAACTACTGAGGAGAATCGATTGCCAAGTTGAGAAATATTTTGTGAGCGACGAGAGCAAAAAGCCGCGAAAGAAGGTTTCCTCAAACAAGGGAGCCGCGATCGCAGCCGTGATCAAAAAGATCAAAAACGCAAACGGATCTCGTCCTTCGAGCGCTACCGACAGAATCGGGTTGCTGCCGCCCCGTCCTTGCCAAATCAGGTTATTGAACCACGATACCGCTAAGACTAATGGATATGCGGCAGCGTATCCACCCAATCCCCACCAAAACCAGTTGCCCCGCAAACTGAAGCGAAACCAGCCTTCCGGTAACGGCAAGAATCGTTTGACTGACCAATACAGCACTCCTAAGCCACCGGTTGCCAATAATATGTAGGTGGTCAGCGACAAGAGCGCTTTTTCACGAATTGAGAAAGCCGCAGGTGAAACATGAAAGACAGCTTGAATAGCGCTCAAGCCAAGCGGCAGGATCAGTGCGCCGATCAGAACTTGCTCAACAAAGAAGAATCCAACAATCAAAACTTGCCAAACAATTTCGCCATCCCACGGCACGTTCCAAGTCACGGCATCGGTTCCTGAGAGCAAGGCTTGTTTGCCTTTGATGGCGCGTTGTCCAATCAAAAAGAGCAGCACGCCAATGCCGACTAAGACCGCGATCGCTGGAATGGCATTTGCACCCGCCCACCTGAGAAAGGCTTGCTGCGCCGCTTGCTGTTCGAGAGTTTGCAACTGAGCTAGGTCATCAGAGCGTTGCTGAAGCCCATAGAGTTTGGCGAGTCCTTGATAGCGAAACCAGCCGTTGAGATTTTGTTTGAGAATGGGTTCTGCCTTGGGCGAAATCTTAGAAGGTTGGCTCCACAACTCACTCAACACTGAAGCAGTGCTTTGAATGGAGGTAGACACCGGACGCTCATTCAAGGTTTTGCGAATGGTGGGTGTTTCGGAGATTACTGGAGCAGTAGATGGTGTTTTAAGTCCTGACCATGTTTTGAGGGCAGCATCGACTTGGTTTTGCTCAGCTTGCAACACGCCAATCCGAACATCTAATTCGTTGAGCAATCCTTGCTGTTGTCTCAACTGAGCCGTTAGAGATGGATTGCTGGTATCGTCGAGGCGAGCTTGAACGGTGGCGATCGCTTTCTCGGTCGATTTGCGGGTTTTCTGATAGGCATTCAGCGCCGTTTCAACAGGTTTCTCTTGAGCATTGAGTTGCTCTGCACCCTTCCATTGGGAGGCTTGCAACAAAAGATCCGTTTCGTAAAGTTCTAAGCGGCTTTGAAATTGCGGCTGATTCCAGCTTTCAACCAAACTGAGGACTACGGAAGCTGCCGCAACTAGGGTCAAAAGCCCTAGAAAGATTCGCTTAGCTGTCATGGATCTACTCGTGCATAGGGGTCTCTGAGAATTTACGTTAACACGGGATGACGGAAGGAATGAGGAGTGAAGGACAACAGCAGCTACTCAAGTACAACTCAATTTGGCAGTGAGTGTTGGAAAAGGTCATGCCTAATCGCAGGTCACTTCGAGATTGAGTCACTCAAAATTGATCCAGGCAGAACTAGTTCGCTAAATCCGCGATCGCAAGTTAGAGCTTCGTATTCAAATGGATTTTGAGGTTTTTTTAGAGCGAGTAGAGGTGGCGTTTAGAAACGGAGGAATTGGGCAGTCGAGGGTAATGACGATCGCTCTCAGTAAATCGGCTTCTTGAACGGTGACGGTGTTGTCGAGCAGGACAGTATGGGCGCAAGCATCAACGATCGCTTGTTTGATCTTCGGAGAGGCGTTTCGCAACCGCTCTAAACTGGTTTTCAAATTGCCCAAATGGCAGGCAGGAGGCGTTTCAGGAATCCCTTGAGCTGTGGCTTCTGGTAATCGAAATACACTGGAACGGAAGGCATATCGGATTGCATCGGCGCGGGTTTCTCCTACTCGTGCTAAGGCAGATAGAAGATTGAGACAGTCTGACCAAACGGACGAGATCGCACTATATTCCACCGCTTGATCACTCGGTGGATTCAGCCGATGACTCAATACCAAATACACCACAAACTCAGAGAGCGACCAGCTTCCATCTGCTTTTGCAATACCGTGGAGACATTTGAATAGTTTCTGATTTTCCTCGGCAGTGCCTTGACGTAAGACGGGAACGGTTAGATCGACGAGAGGCAACCGAACACGCGGATCACTCTGGTCAAGGTGAGTGCTGAACTGCACAGTTTTTTCAACCACGTCGGCAAACTCAACTTGGCGGAGAAATTCGAGTTGTTGAGCGCGACCGGATTGATTTTGCGGATCGAGCATCAGTGCGTAGAGGATGGCGATCGCGCTTTGCCGTTCTCGAACGCCTGCCCGGAGAGCGTCTGGGAGTTGAGCGAGTAAGCCCTGAGCATGGGCGTAGTGAGCCGGAGTAACGGTTCCGACTTGTGCCACAACTTGTGCGGGGACACGGGTTGAAGTTCCTGCCGCAAATCCCATTACGCCTGATTCACCGCCGAAGGATTGAGATGGAGCGCCCTCAAATTGGACGCTTGATCCTCGAATCCGCTGGATTCGTTTGGGCAGTGGTGGATGTGTGGCATGAAGATCTTCTAGCCAGGAAACCTTCAAAGCATTGCCAAAAAACATGTGGCTAGCAGCTTCGGCTTTGGGTGAACGGACTTGTGAGCCGATACCGCCAATTTTTTCTAGCGCTCCAGCAATGCCATCCGGGTTGCGGGTGAACTGCACGGCAGAGGCATCCGCCAGAAATTCGCGCTGGCGAGAAATGGCACTTTTAATCAACCGACCAAAGAAGACGCCAATACTGCCAATCACGATTAAGGCAAAGCCAAATTGGGAGAACTTACCATGATCGCGGGCTTCCCAAATCACTCGACCCGCTAAATAAACAAATAGCAATCCGTGGATCACGCTGATAAGTTGAATGTTGAGCCGCATGTCACCGTTCAGAATGTGACTGAATTCATGACCAATCACGCCTTGAAGCTCATCACGGGTTAACTGCTCTAAACTCCCCCGTGTCACGCCGATCACCGCATCGTTGATAGTGTAGCCCGCCGCAAACGCATTGATTTCTGGCTCATTATCTAGGAGATAGACCGCTGGAACGGAGACTCCGGATGCGATCGCCATTTCTGCTACGACGTTCAATAGCTGCTGTTCTTGCGGGTCTGCCATTTCTAGCACGAGCAGTCGCCCGCCCAAGTCTTGCGCGATCGCGGCTCCTCCCGATTGCAAGGTTGACACTTTGTACCAACTCGCACCGCCGATCACCAGTAGCGTCAGCGTTGAAGTCCAAAAGAGCAGTTGAGGATTCCACCAGATAAAGCTTTTTTTAGAGACGCAATTCGACGCTCGATAGCCCGGTGTCACGCTCCATGATGAAGTACCCGTGCCAGGACGATCGCTAGAGAAACCAGAAATTCCTGATCCTCTGGAGCGAGAGCCATTGCCAAAGAGTTTGGACACTCCTTTCGCTCCGCTTAACTTCATCTCAACGTAAGTAGGACTTGGTTGAGGCAGGGCCGAGCGGATGGATTGAACGCAGCCTCCCTGCCCGAACGTTGCGATCGCGGTAACGTAAATGCCCGCAATAATAGTGAGGAGCGACAGAATAAATAGCCCGACCAATCGCTGAGTATTGCGCCGCGCTTGGTCTTGATGCTCGAAGAAATTCATGGCTTACCCAAAGGAGACGCGAGGAGCAACTTTGACTTCGGGGGCAACTTCTTGGAGCAGTTCTGCGGCGGCAAAATTAAACATGCCTGCGACAATATTGCTAGGGAACACTTCGCGCTTTGTGTTGTACACCATGACGCCATCGTTGAAGCCTTGACGGGCAAAGGCGACTTTGTTCTCGGTTGATGAGAGTTCTTCCATCACCCGGGTCATGGTCTGATCGGCTTTGAGATCGGGGTACGCTTCAGAGATGGCAAGAAAGCGTCCTAGCGTGTCGGTCAGAGCGGCTTCGGCGTTGCCTAACTGTTGCATCGCCTGCGGATCGCCAGGGCTTTGGGCCGCACGAGAATTGGCAGTAATGGCAGAGTTTCGCGCCGCAATCACGGCTTGTAAGGTTTCTTGCTCATACTTCATGTAGCCCTTCGCCGTTTCAACCAAGTTAGGAATGAGGTCATAGCGACGCTGAAGCTGAACATCGATTTGAGCGTACGCATTTTTGTAGCGGTTGCGAAGCGTGACGAGCCGATTGTAAGCATCGACGGCAATGTAGCCAATCAGAAGAATGGCTCCGACCAGAAAAATTAGAAATCCCATACTGCTTAGCTCTTGGTAGATTGAGAAAATCGTTGCTCTGCTTGCAGTATTCCCCAGTCAAAAGATGAATTTCTAATTCGGTTACATGGCGTTTTTGTGGGAGAGAAGCAAACGGATTAGGTGGACAGCAAAAGTCTTGTAATCACGACTGCAACCCGTTTCGTTACTAATACAAACCCTGTGGTAACCAATGCAAACCCTGTGGTAACCAACGCAAACTTTTTCATAATCAACACGTACTGTTTCGCTACCGATAAAAACCCTTTGGTTAGAACTGCAACCTAGGTGATTAGGAACAATGAAATGCTGATGGACTGACGAAACTTGAATTTATCCCGCCCTCACCCTAGCCCTCTCCTCGTAGGAGAGGGAACAAGAGTTGGCTCTCCTCTCCTGCGGGAGAGGGACTGGAGGTGAGGGCATCCCCTCTAATAACCCAAGCCGCCTCTACCCAAATCACAAATTGTGAACTACAAATTACGGTAAGATTATCCTGACTTGTGCCCCACTTCAGTAAAAGGGAGGAACCCGTTTGACTACTCGCGTTATTCTGGTGCGCCACGGAGAGAGCAGCTACAACGCAGAACGGAGAGTTCAGGGGCATTGTGACTTGTCAACACTGACAGACAAAGGCGAAGCAATGGCGGCTCAGGTTGCCACTGCCCTGCAAGACTTAACGTTTGATGCCATCTATAGCAGTCCGCTGCAACGGGCAAAACGAACCGCAGACATTATCGTGTCCGGCTTACCCAATCCGCCTGCCCTGCAAACCACAGACGACCTCAAAGAAATCAGCTTACCCTTGTGGGAAGGATTGCCTTTTACAGAAGTCGAATCAAAATATCCAGATGAGTTTCGCGATTGGAAAGACCAGCCCCACAAGCTGAAGATGACTCTACCGGATGGCAGTGACTTCTTTCCAATTCCGGCACTATTTGAGCAAGCCCGCCGATTTTGGCAAACGCTTCTGGCAAACCATGCAGGACAGACCGTGCTAGTCGTAGCGCATAGCGGCATTAACCGGGCGTTGATTTACAGCGCGATCGCGCTCCCACCCGAGTCCTATCAGCGCTTTCAAATCTCCAACTGTGGCATCAGCATCCTAAACTTTTCCGGCGAGTTAGGGCAATCTGTCCAGATTGAATCTCTCAATATCACTTCTCATCTAGGTGAACCCCTTCCCAACCTCAGACCCAAGCATCAAGGTCCTAGGCTCCTCTTAGTCCGTCACGGTGAAACCGAGTGGAACCGCAACGGACAATTTCAGGGGCAAATTGATGTGCCGCTGAACGACAACGGACGCCGCCAAGCTGCTCAAGCAGGCGAATTCCTCAAATCAGTTCAGATTGACTTCGCCGTGACTAGCTCGATGCTACGTCCAAAAGAAACGGCTGAGATCATTCTCAAACACCATCCCGACGTGCAGCTTGATACCCGCGACGACCTCCGCGAGATCAGCCACGGACTGTGGGAAGGCAAGTTTGAAGCCGAAATTGAACAGAGTTATCCAGGCTTACTGCATCAGTGGCAGCTTCATCCTGAGACCGTACAAATGCCAGAAGGTGAGAACCTAGAGCAGGTTTGGGAACGCGCGATCGCGGGTTGGAACGCGATTGTCCAATCCTACTCCGGTCAAAACTGCACTGTTTTAGTGGTTGCTCACGATGCGATCAACAAAGCCATTCTCTGCTACATTGCCGGACTGGGAGCCGAATCCTTCTGGAACTTCAAGCAAGGCAACGGAGCCGTTAGCGTCATCGACTATCCCAACGGTGCAGACAGCACACCAATGCTGATGGCGATGAATATTACCACGCATCTAGGTGGCGTCTTAGACAAAACTGCTGCCGGAGCGCTTTAATCATTAGGGTTATGGTGTCTCTTCTTCAACAAGTCCGACTCCTCGATCCGGTCGCTAACACGGATCAAATTGTCGATGTTTTAATCCAGGATGGAGTGATTCAAGCGATCGAGTCCCATCTCTCTGACATTCCCGCAGATGCTCAGGTGCAACCCTGTGATGGGCTAATCTTAGCGCCGGGATTAGTCGATCTCTATAGCCATAGCGGAGAGCCAGGATTTGAAGATCGCGAGACATTGGATTCGCTGATGCAGGCTGCGATCGCGGGTGGCTTCACTCGTCTGAACATTCTCCCGAATACCCATCCTGCGATCGACAATCCAACAACTGTTGCCTGGATTACCCGTAAAACTCAGTCCATTCCTCAACGTCCGCTCCCCCATCTCAGTTGTTGGGCAGCCCTGACGACCAATACTGAAGGGCAGCACATGACCGAACTGCTCGAACTTGCCCAAGCCGACATCACAGGCTTTACCGACGGCAAACCCATCACGAATCTAACGCTGCTTCGACGGCTTTTAGAATACGCTCAGCCCCTTAACACCGCGATCGCGCTGTGGGCCTCTGATCCCGGACTTGCAGGGACAGGAATCATCCGCGAGGGCGTCAACTCCATGCGCTTTGGCTTATCGGGCATTCCTGTCATGGCCGAAACCGCTTCCCTTGCAGCCATTTTGGAATGTGTCGCAGAAATCGGAACGCCCGTTCACCTGATGCGAATTTCCACCGCCCGCAGCGTCGAACTGATTCGCCTTGCCAAATCTCGCGGCGTTCCCATCACAGCCAGCACAACCTGGCTGCACTTGCTGTTAGACACAAAAGCTCTTGCGAGTTACGATCCCAACCTCCGCCTTGATCCACCCCTCGGCAACCCAGAGGATCGAGCCGCGATCGCGCAAGCCGTTAAAGAGGGCGTGATTGATGCGATCGCGGTTGATCACACGCCTTACACCTACGAAGAGAAAACCGTCTCCTTCGGTGAAGCACCCCCCGGTGCACTTGGCTTAGAACTCGCACTGCCCTTACTCTGGCAAGCCTTTGTTGCGACTGAGCAATGGTCTGCTTTGGAGTTGTGGCGTGCGCTCAGTTCTCGCCCTGCCGAATGCCTGGGGCAAAATCCAATAGCAATAGAGGCAATGCCCAACGCAAAAGGAGCCTCGTCTAAGGCTCCTTCTGAATTCGTCTTATTTGATCCCAATCAAACCTGGAACGCCACTCCTCAGTCGCTCCTGTCTCGCTCAAACAATACCTTCTGGCTCAACAAACCTCTCACTGGAAAAGTTTTACAAGTCTGGGTCTGAGCTGTTTGTTGTAAAGTGCGTTAAGGGAGCGATCCTTCCGAGCTTTTTAAGGAGAATCGTAGATGGGGTAGAACGTTTAATATTTAGGTTTTGGCACAATTTCCCCAATTCGATCGGGGGGCCAAAACCGCACGACGGCCCGACCAATAATTTTCTCACGCGGGACAAATCCCCAGTAATGGCTGTCGTAGCTATTGTTCCGGTTGTCTCCCAACACCAAGTAAGAATTCTCTGGAACCACAGCAGGACTCCACTGATACTGCGGAGCTTCGTCCTTGCCGATGTAGTCTTCCCGCAACGGCTGATTGTTCACATAAACGCGCCCGCCCTTGACCTCAACCTTGTCACCCGGCAGCCCAATCACCCGTTTGATAAACGCATCGTGGAAATTTTGTTTTTCTAACGTGGCGGTCGGCGAAAACACAACCACATCGCCACGCTGAGGATTACTAAAGCGGTAGCCAAGCTTATCAACAATCAACCGATCGTTGATTTGCAACGTCGGCAGCATCGAACCAGAAGGAATATAGCGAGCCTCCGCCACAAATTGACGAATGCCGATCGCTAACACTGCACTCAGTCCAATGGTTTTAAGCCCTTCTATCCAAGGATTCTCATTTTTGGTCGATGAGGACTTGCTATTCGGTGCTGGGTTTTCTACACGAGCCATAAGGTATCAATGAAAAATAGGGATTGCTAAGCGTCACGCCTATCTAGTTTAATCTACAGGCGAGTTTATCAACATTCAGTATGTAACGGCGATTTGTAGAAGTCGTTTCAGGTAGCGTCTCTGTAGTCTAAACTGAATAACCCTCGATCGCGCATTTTCATTATGTCTGTGTCATCTCTTCTCATTCAACACGCACAGATTTTACTTCTATCTGAAGAATATATTCTAGGGGATGTTGAGGTTCAGGCAGGCAAGATCATTCGAGTTGGCGACGGCTTATCAGAGTCAAGTAAGTGAAACTACTGTTATTGACGCAACAGGCTTAACTTTGTTGCGGGTGTAGATTGATCCGCAAGTCCACCTTCAAGAACCAGGACTCGAACATAAGGAAGACTTGTTTACGGCAAGTTGTGCCCGTCTGTGAGGCGGAGTGACATCATTTTTAGAAATGCTTAACACTCACCCGCTTACCACCCCTCAAGCCGCATTGGACGATAAGCTTAACCGAGCCTGGCAAAAGTGTTTAGCAAATTACGGCTTCTTTATCGGCGCAATGCCAGAGAATTTGCCCGATCTGACCAGTGCAAATCCCACACCTGGCATCAAAATCTTTATGGGATCAATGCACGGCAACTTACTAGTCAATGAAGAATCAGCATTAGATCCCTTTTTTGCCAACGGCGATCGCTTGATCGCCGTTCACGCCGAAGACCAAAATCGCATCCGCGATCGCCGCGCCCAGTTTGCTGGAAGCACTGATCCCGCCATTCATTCTCAAATTCAAGACAATCAAGCCGCTCTCAATGCCACCCAGTTAGCTCTAAAGCTCTCCAAGAAGTACGGGCGACGGCTGCACATTCTGCACATGTCTACTGCCGAAGAAACAGATCTGCTGCGTCACGAGAAGCCGGCTTGGATGACAGCAGAGGTTACACCCCAACACCTCCTGCTCAATATCAACGACTACGAAAAACTCGGTTCGCTGTTGCAGATGAACCCGTCCATACGATCGCCTCATGACAACGAGGTTCTCTAGCAAGCGCTCCTCAATAGCGTGATCGATTCCATCGCCACCAATCACACTCCTCACACCTTAGAAGAAAAATCCCAAGCCTACCCAAGTACTCCATCTGGAATGCCTGGAGTTGAGACATCGCTAGCATTGATGCTGACCCAAGCTAAAGCAGAACGCTGCTCCGTTGCTCAAGTGGCAAAGTGGATGTCAACGGCAGTTGCCAAAGCGTATCAAATCCTTAACAAGGGCTTAATCGAACCAGGCTACGATGCTGATTTGGTATTAGTTGATTTAGAACACTACCATCCCGTACTCCGTGAGGAAGTCGTCACAAAGTGCGGTTGGAGTCCATTTGAAGGTTGGAACTTAACCGGATGGGCACAGGTGACGATCGTTGGTGGACAAGTGGCCTACGATCGCGGCCCTCTCAACACAGCCGTCCAAGGTCAAGCCCTCCGGTTCGGCTCATAAGACCCTTAACGCTAAAAAGTTCTGAAACACGTATGCTTCAGAACTTTTTTTAACGAGCATGGAGGGATTCGAACCCCCGACCCTTAGAACCGGAATCTAATGCTCTATCCACTGAGCTACATGCCCTCACGCTGCAAAGTATAGCAGGTTTTAGAGAAATGAGGGGAAGGGATGAAAGAGGAATTGCCGTCCTACTTCAACTTTCATCCCTCATCCCGTGTTTATGATGCCACTTTAGCCGGGGTACGCTGTCGAGCCGCGCTCTTAACGGCAGTTGGTTCAGGGGTTTGCAGCAAGAAGACCAAGAGCGGATTACTTTGTAACTCTCGGCGCAAGAGGCGCTGCAATTCACGCTCGATTTGAACGTTCAGCCCTGGCCAATCGACTTCAAGCTTTTTATCCAGCGTGCGGGCAAATTCCGACCAGCGATCGCGTAGTACAATCTCAATCGATTCCTGAACTTTAGCTCGTAACTGATCTCGATTGATCGACGAAACTACACCGCGCAAGTGAACTTCAGGCTTAGCAAACAGACGACCTTCTATATTCACAGAAGCCGCGATCGTGACGATGCCATCTCCTGCTAACTGCTGGCGTTCTTTCAACACGCGCTGATCGACCATACCCGAACGAGACGTATCGACTAATTCAATCCCCGCCGGAACCTTCTCGCCCTTACGAATGGAATCTTTGGTCAGCTCCACAACATCGCCGTTATCAATGATCACCATGTTATCAGCGGGAATTCCCATACTCTGAGCGGTTTGGGAGTGTTTGATCAGCATCCGATGCTCACCATGCACTGGCAAGAAAAACTTCGGTCGGGTCAAGTTGATCATGAGTTTTTGATCTTCTTGGCAGCCATGTCCCGAAACGTGAATCCCTTGTTCACGTCCGTAAATTACTTTTGCGCCCAACATCATCAGCCGATCAATGGTATTGACCACTGAGATCGTATTGCCAGGAATCGGATTCGCTGAGAAAACGACAGTATCACCTTCACGGATCTTGACTTGACGATGGTCACCCCTAGAGATCCGGGTCATGGCAGACATCGGCTCGCCCTGCGAGCCGGTCGTCAGGATCAAAACATTCTCATCAGGAACCTTGTGAATGGTGTGCAACGGTTGAAGCAAGTCGTCTCTGCACTTGATATAGCCAAGCGTACGAGCGTGAGCAATCACATTCAGCATTGAGCGTCCCAAAACCGAGACGACGCGACCATGCTTCTCAGCAAGTTCCAGAATCATATTGATTCGGTGAACCGAAGATGCAAACGTCGTGACTAACAATCGTCCTTTCGCTTGGCTAAAGACGCGATCGAGATTTGGAAAGACCGATCGCTCAGATGGAGTAAAGCCAGGAATCTCGGAGTTGGTCGAATCACTAATCAGGCAGTGAACGCCTTTCTCGCCGTACTCTGCCAAGCGCTGAATATCGAACATCTCACCATCAACAGGAGTATGGTCAAACTTAAAGTCGCCCGTGTGAATGACAACACCGACTGGGGTGTGAATCGCGACTGAGAAACTATCAGCGATCGAGTGGGTGTTGCGAATAAATTCGACGAAGAAATGCTTACCGAATCGAACAATATCACGAGGACTGACGGTTCGTAGTTCAGTGCGATCGCTAACGCCCGCTTCTTCTAGCTTGCCTTCAAGCAAGGCCAGCGCCAATTTCGGGCCATACATCACCGGAATGTCTAGCTGTTTCAGATGGAATGCAATGCCGCCGATATGATCTTCATGCCCGTGGGTGATAATCATCCCCTTGATCTTGTGGCGATTCTCCCGCAAATAAGTCATGTCGGGCAGAACAATGTTCACTCCATGCATCCCATCAGTAGGGAATGCAAGCCCAGCATCCAGCAATACGATTTCGTCATCGTACTCAAATACGCAGGTATTCTTTCCAATCTCATGCAGTCCACCAAGTGGAATAATTCTGAGCGTTTCGTTGTCTTTTGTCATAGGTTTCCTTGAACGGAGATTTAGAGAATGGGTTTGAGTCATATGTAGCAGTCAAAAAACTTTGATTGTAGAGAATAAGACGTGGCTACTCACACATGCATCTGAGTGGGTGAGTCTAAGCCACAGAAATCGCTATTTGATTGTTAAAGCTTTTACTTGTCAAAACTTTTACACGGATGCATTCTTGAGCAAATCAAGTTCGTTCATGACCTGAGCAAGATGAGCACACATATCCTCATCGGCAGCACACAGGGGTGGACGTAAGGAACCGACATTCCAGCCCTGTAGATTCAGAGCAGCTTTAACAAGAATTGGATTAGTAGCCACAAATAGCGCTTTAAATAAAGGAAATAGCTTGAGATGAAGTTGAATAGCGACTTGATTTTGCCCCGCTTCAAAGGCTTGAATCATATTTTGAAGCTGACTTCCAACGAGATGACTAGCAACACTAACAACGCCTTTTGAACCGACTGACAACATCGGCAAAGTAAGTGAATCGTCCCCTGAGTAAATTTCAAAGTCTGGAGGAGTCAATTGCCGCACCTGACTCACTTGATCCAAATTACCGCTGGCTTCTTTAATGGCAGTAATGTTGGGAATCTCAGCAAGACGCGCTACTGTCTCTGGCAGAAGATTCTGACCTGTACGCCCTGGAATGTTGTAGAGCATAAGTGGCAGATTAGGGGCAGCTTGTGCGATCGCACTGAAATGCTGGTACAACCCTGACTGGGGCGGCTTGTTGTAGTAAGGCACAACCTGAAGCGTTCCATCTATGCCTATTGTATCGGCTTTTTGAGTCGCTGCGATCGCTTCTTTGGTTGAGTTTGATCCCGCCCCTGCCATGACTTTCGCTTTCCCAGCCACAGCTTGCTTCACGACCTGAAACAACTCAAATTCTTCGTCCCAAGAAAGCGTTGGAGATTCACCTGTCGTTCCGCAGAGTACGAGAGTATCTGTTCCCGTTTCAACAAGATGAACAGCTAGTTTTTCTGCGACAGCATAATTTACGCTGCCATCCGCCTCAAAAGGCGTGATCATTGCGGTCAGAACCCGTCCAAAATCCATAAATGCTTTGTAGTGCGTAAGTCGTAGTTAGACTAGCCGTTGGTAGCTAATGCAGGTTTGAGTAGATTCTTACGGATCAAGAGTTCAGCAATCTGAACGGCGTTCAGAGCTGCTCCTTTACGAATCTGGTCGCCACAGAGCCACAACTCAAGCCCGTTAGGATTGGAGAGATCTTGGCGAATTCGCCCAACTAAGACTTCATCCTTGCCGCTTGCATCAATCGGCATTGGAAAATAATTCTTCTGCCAATCTTCGACCAACTTAACGCCCGGAGCCTGACTCAAAATTTCTCTAGCTTGCTGAACGCTAAATGGACGAGCAAACTCTAGGTTAATCGATTCTGAGTGTGCCCGTAAGACGGGAACCCGTACACACGTTGCCGTAATTCTTAAATTCTCTGTACCAAAGATCTTTCGGGTCTCGTTCACCATTTTCAGTTCTTCTTCACAATATCCAAGCTCATTGAGTGGAGAGTTGTGAGGAAAAAGATTGAACGCTAAAGGATAAGGAAAGACTTCGGGTCTTGGCTCCTTGCCCTGCAAGATGTCGAGCGACTGGGTTTTGACTTCCTCCATTGCTCGTGCGCCTGCGCCGCTTGCCGATTGATAGGTCGAAGCAACAATCCGCTGGATTGGCTGAACCTGGTGGAGCGGATACACAGCAACCGCCATCAAAATCGTAGTGCAGTTTGGGTTTGCAATTAGCCCACGATGGTTTGCTGCCGCATCAGGATTGACTTCTGGCACAACAAGCGGCACAGATGGATCCATCCGAAAGGCGCTGGAGTTGTCAATCATGACGGCCCCGGCTGCGATCGCGGTATCTGCCCAAGCTTTCGAGATCGATCCGCCTGCCGACGCCAGCACAATATCAACATCCTTAAAGGAAGACGCCTGAACCGCTTCAACGGTTAGCATGTCCCCGCGAAATGGAAGAGTGCTACCCGCAGAGCGAGGAGAAGCTAATAGCTTTAAGTCAGCAAGAGGAAAATTGCGACTATCTAAGAGCTCCAGCAGCTCAGTTCCGACAGCACCTGTAGCCCCTAAAATGGCAACTCGATATGATTGACCCAAAATTCACGTCCTCCCCAACCTAAGCGAAATTTAATTTTAAGAATAGAAACCGTGGAATAAATAAACTAGCGTCCAATAGTGTTTTGATATTTACAGAAAATATAATTTTGATTACTTAATTGTTTATTGATTACATTAAATTTTATTTAATCCAATCCAAATATATCGATTAACTGTTGAATTTAATGTTCTGATTAATGACTCCAATTGCTTCAGAGTCCAATAATATATGAGTGTTCTGAAATCTGGGTGCGGTTTGTTCTGGTCGCACTTTTCAGAGACTATCGCGAGTCATAGATCAAATTCAAGCGTTTGTTCCAATACTTACACCAACTTTTCACTTATCACCAACTTTTCTGAAGCCTATCATCAGTATTCCCCCATTTGGGTTGATATGACAAGAAAGTTTCTGATGTTCTCTAATACAGACTCGTTGGTCTGCTGAATTCTTAAGATTTTGAATCGAAGGAATGACTCAATCGGTCACTAGGATCGGTTAGTATAGCTTACTGCATTTGCAATATTTGAAACTGTTTGCGACTCATACGCCGATGAAAGTTACCCAGGAAAAGCTCCCCGCCAGTCAAATTGGACTGGAGATCGAAATTACGCCAGAGATGTCGAAACAGACCTACGAGCGAGTCGTCCAAGATTTTACTCGCTCGTTGAATATTCCTGGGTTCCGTAAAGGAAAAGTCCCGCGTCAAGTCATTATCCAGCGCTTTGGCATGACCCGCATCAAAGCATCTGTAGTTGAAGAACTAGTGGATGCAGCGCTGAAAGAAGCTTTGAAGCAAGAAAAAATTGACGCGATCGGGAATTTTCAACTGAAATCTCAGTTTGATGAATTAGTCGAAAAATTTAGTCCTGACAGTGCTTTAACGTTCTCGGCGTCAGTAGACGTTCAACCTGAAGTAGACCTCAAGCAGTACAAAGATTTCACTTTGCAAGCCGAAGAGGTAAAGCCAGATCCTACACGAGTAGACACAACGATCGAAGGCTACCGCAAACAGATGGCGACGCTGATTCCCGTTGAAGATCGTCCGGCTCAGAAGGGCGATACAACCGTGGTTGACTACAAAGGGCGCTATCTGCCTGCGGGCGAAGATGCTGAGGAGCAGGACGTCCCAGGCGGCGAAGCAACAGATTTTCAGCTTGAACTCGAAGACGGCCGCTTTATTGAAGGCTTTATCGATGGCATCATTGGCATGAAGCCGGGAGAATCAAAAGAAATTTCGGTGACTTTCCCTGAAGATTATCCTCAAGAAGATCTGGCGGGTCGTCCTGCTACCTTTGCTATGACGCTGAAAGAGCTGAAGGAGAAAGAGCTTCCTGAGGTAGATGATGACTTTGCAGAGGATGTAAGCGGTGGAGATTTCAAAACGATCGCAGAACTGCGTGAATCGTTAGAAAAACGCTACGCCGATGAAGCCGAACAACAAACCAAATCCAACAAGGAGCAAGCCTTGCTGGATGAACTGCTGGGTCAGGTTGAAGTTGATTTACCTGAAACCTTGATTGAGCGCGAAGTTGAATACATGATTACCCAAACTGCAATGCAATTACAGCAGCAGGGGATCGATATCAAACAATTGCTGAATCAAGATACGATTCCAATGCTAAAGGAGCGATCGCGCCCTGACGCAATTGAGCGCATCAAGCGGACCTTAGCGCTTGGTGAAGTCGCCAAACGAGAAGACTTGAAAGTTGAAGATGCCGAACTGAATGAGCGAGTTCGAGAAGTTTTGACAGAACTGAGCGATCGCGACGTTGATCCCGAACGGCTGCGCAGTGCTGTTGCAGAAGATCTGTTGAAAGAAAAGATCATGACTTGGCTTGAAGAGCACTCCACCATCGAGCTTGTTCCGGAAGGAACGCTCAAGAAAGATGAACCGGATGAGGTAGAAGCTGAGGAACTGGACGCGACTGACGCGATCGTGGATGTTGACGTAGTTGAAGATACCCAAGCTGAAGACGCTCAATAGAAACTCAACTTGAGGGGTGGGTAGTCGCATCAGCTTCACCCCCCTCAAACTCTTTTAACCGATCCCAACAACTCCAAATGAGTTGAGGCATAATGAGGGCAGAACGCGCAAAGTAACTCCGGTCTATCGTGTCCGAATAAAGACTCCGCTTATGGTTTACTCTCAGTCCAACTCCAATTTTGTCTACGGCTTAAGTGATTTCGATGTCGTTTCCGCTGCTCCTAATGCCGTCGTTCCGATGGTAGTTGAGCAATCTGGACGCGGAGAACGGGCATTCGACATTTACTCTCGCCTCTTACGAGAGCGGATTATCTTTTTGGGAACCCAAGTTGATGACACGATCGCAGACTCAATCGTGGCGCAACTCTTGTTTCTAGAGTCCGAAGATCCTGAAAAAGATATTCAGCTGTACATCAATTCTCCAGGCGGCTCGGTTACAGCAGGAATGGCAATTTATGACACCATGCAGCAGGTAAACTGCGATGTCGTCACCATCTGTTTTGGCTTAGCTGCTAGTATGGGGGCATTTCTGCTCTCTGGCGGCGCTCAGGGTAAGCGGATGTCTCTGCCTAGTTCTCGAATTATGATTCACCAACCGCTAGGCGGTGCTCAAGGGCAAGCGGTGGACATTGAGATCCAAGCCAAAGAAATCCTCTATCATAAGCGCAAGCTCAACGAATTGTTAGCTCAGCATACCGGACAACCCCTGGAGCGGATTGAAGAGGATACGGAGCGAGACTTTTTTATGTCCGCTCAAGAAGCCAAAGACTATGGTTTGATCGATCAGGTGATTTCTCGACAGAATCTTCCCCAACCCGGAGAATCTGTTGTTGCAGCAAGATAAGAGGCAGATATGTCCAAGTACGACTCCCATCTGAAATGTTCCTTTTGTGGAAAATCTCAAGAGCAAGTCCGCAAGCTCATTGCAGGTCCAGGTGTTTACATCTGTGACGAATGCGTGGATTTGTGCAACGAGATCTTAGATGAGGAGTTGTTTGACTCTGGCGCTTCTCCGGAGCCTGTTCCTAAACGTGAGCAAGCTCCGGAGAAGCGTCGAGCCAAGTCGACTAATATCTCGCTCAATCAGATTCCGAAGCCGCGAGAGATTAAGAAGTATTTAGATGAACATGTCATTGGGCAAGATGAAGCAAAGAAAGTACTTTCGGTCGCTGTGTACAACCACTACAAGCGATTGAGCTTTCTGCAAGCGAACGGTAGTGACAAAAATTCTTCTGATGATCATGTTGAACTTCAGAAATCTAACATTTTGCTGATTGGTCCAACGGGGTGCGGTAAAACGCTTCTGGCTCAGACGCTTGCTGAAATTTTAGACGTTCCCTTTGCGGTTGCAGACGCTACAACGTTGACTGAAGCAGGTTACGTTGGTGAAGATGTTGAAAATATTTTGCTTCGCCTGCTGCAAGTTGCCGATTTAGATGTTGAAGAAGCCCAACGCGGCATCATTTATATTGACGAGATCGATAAAATTGCCCGTAAGAGTGAGAATCCTTCTATTACTCGTGATGTGTCTGGGGAGGGAGTTCAGCAAGCCCTTCTCAAAATGCTAGAGGGAACGGTTGCGAACGTTCCTCCTCAAGGCGGACGCAAGCATCCCTATCAAGACTGTATTCAAATTGATACCAGCAATATTTTATTTATTTGTGGTGGAGCCTTTGTTGGATTAGATAAAGCGGTCGAACAGCGCATGGGTAAGCGATCGATGGGATTTATTCAGCCTGGAGATGCCCAATCGCGCGAGAAGCGCATCGCCGATATTCTGCAACACATGGAACCCGATGATCTAGTGAAATTCGGTATGATTCCTGAATTCATTGGACGGATTCCGGTACAAGCTGTCATTAATCCGTTAGATGAAGACGCATTAGCCGAGATTTTGACTGAGCCGAAGAATGCGCTAGTGAAGCAATTCCAGAAGCTGATGAAGATGGATAACGTGCAGCTTGAGTTTAAGCAGGACGCCATTCGAGCGATCGCACAAGAAGCCTACCGCCGCAAAACTGGAGCGCGCGCCCTCCGCAGCATTATTGAAGAACTGATGTTAGACATTATGTATGAGTTGCCATCTCGTAAAGACGTAACGCGCTGTGCAATTACGCGCGAGATGGTTGAAAAGCGCTCGACTGCAGAACTGCTGCTCCATCCCTCTTCTCTGCCCAAACCGGAATCTGCATAAAGTTAGCTTTGAGCAGTGAGGCGTAGATGATACTTTAAATCTTAGACCTTGAAATCGAAGCGTTTAAGATGCCAAACATTGCAGTGAATGGGTACAGCCATTATTACAAATGGATTACCGCATCAGGTTTATCAGAACCATCTGGTAAACCTGTTTTAGTCTTTATTCATGGTTGGGGTGGTTCACTTCGCTATTGGGAGAGTACCGCGATCGCGCTATCGCCGCAGTTTGATTGCCTGCTGTATGACATGCGTGGCTTTGGTCGTTCTCGCCAGTCTGCCCCAGATCCTTCTACTCAATCTCCTGATCAATCTATAGAACCAGGTTATGAGCTAGAAACTTACGCTGAAGATTTGGCGGCTTTACTGGATGCATTAAAACTTCAGCGAGTTTATCTCAATGCCCATTCAACCGGATCCTCGATCGCCGTCTTCTTTCTAAATTTGTACCCTGAACGAGTCGAGAGAGCGATCTTGACCTGTAGCGGAATTTTTGAGTACGACAAAAAATCATTCGACGCTTTTCATAAATTTGGTGGGTATGTCGTTAAGTTCCGTCCGCGCTGGCTTTATGGGCTACCTTTTATGGATAAACTCTTTATGCAGCGTTTCTTGCACCGCCCGATTGCGCGAGAAATTGGTCAAGCGTTCTTAGAAGACTTTTTGATGGCCGATCAAGCTGCCGCGATCGGGACGATGATGACAGCCGTTAGCAAAAAGGCAGCAGAGGTTATGCCTCAAGAATTTAGTCAGCTCGCCGTGCCAACCTTGCTAATCTCAGGTGAACATGATGTCATCATCCCAGCTGAATTAGGACGACGAGCGGCGGTTCTGAATGAGAAGGTTAGACATGTGGTGATGCCTAATACCGCTCACTTTCCGATGCTGGAAGACCCAGAAACCTACCTTCAGCAGGTCAAGGAGTTTTTGGGGGTCTCGGCTCCCGCCAGCGTCTGAGTCAAAGCTCGCGCCGTTGCCGCTCTCAACTCTTGCGATAACCACTGATCATATTGAGGATAAACAGGCAGGCGCGGAACAAAATTCCAACCTGCCTGTTGAAGAATTTGTCCTAACTCGGTGATTTTAGGATGAGGATAGTCAGGATTTACTTCATCATGAGGGCTAATTCCGCCCAGATCTCTTGCTCCTGCTTCTAAACAAGCAATCAGCATTTCAGGAGTTGGAAGCAGATTAGGCGGAATCTGCAAACAAATAGACGTCGGCAAAATCTCATGCGCAGTCTTAATTACATCTAGTAACTGTTCGGGCTGAAACGCTGAGCTTCCCCAATCCTCATGTTGCCCTGGACTATAAGGTTGCAAAATAACTTCTTGAATATGTCCCCAGCGATCGTGCAATTGTGCGATCGCTTCTAGCGTATCTATGCGATCGCGCTCTGTTTCACCAATGCCTAGCAATAACCCAGTTGTGAAGGGAATTTGCAGTTCTCCTGCCCAAGCAAGCTGCTGCGATCGTACATCAGGCACTTTACTTGGAGCGTACCGATGCACCGTCTTTAGCAATGCAGGCGTCACCTGCTCTAGCATCAATCCCATTGACACATTCACAGATTTCAGCTTCTCCATCTCTGCAACGCTCAAAATTCCAGCGTTCGTGTGAGGTAGAAATCCAAGAGATAGGGAAAGCTCACACAGTTCAAAAATACGCTGAAACCAAGCTGTTCGTTGAGGACTATTAGGATGAACTTCACCACTGAGGATTAGAATTTCAACAACGCCTTGCCCTTGAAGCGTTTTCAGCGTTGCCTCTGCTTCGGTCAAGCTCATCCATGGACTCTTACCTGGATCAGCCCGAAAGTTGCAGTAGGTGCAGCGATTAAAACACTCGTAAGTCGGCACAAGCGTATACGCAGGACTATAAGTTACGGTTCGAGACGATACCATTCACTTTACGTTGAGTCACGACTCCCTTTAAAGAATCTAGGCTTTAAACTCAAAACTGTCGAATGGTTAAGCCTAGAGTTTTGAGGTTGTGGCAATTATTAGAAGCCATCATCTGTAGAAGAGCGAGGGTAACCTCTCGTAACTAGTTGATCTACCTGGAATGCCACACGTTTCGATCTCGTAACAGGCTTCTACGTTTGGCGTAGACATTTTTGATATGGGTCTTGACCGTGTTGAGGCTGATTTTCAACATATCGGAGATTTCCTGATAGGTATATTCCTGACGGAGCAAAAGCCAGATTTCAGCTTCTCGATCGGTCAAATCATACTTCTTCTGCTCCAACGCAAGTTCTTCTCTCAGCGCCATATAACAGTCTTCTAGCAGAACCAGAATATAGTTAGCAGGCGCTTCGTCGGCAGGATGAGCATCAAATGAAATCCAGCGCACTCGTAGTCGAATAAATTGCCTCGAATCACCCTGATATTCCACCACGAGTGGTTCTGAAGTGGTCATCTTCTCTCGGATTAGTCGATGGCAAGCCTCAGCGATCGCAGCTGGAAGACCTTCTCTCGGGCCTTGTAACTGTTGGCAAATCTCCTCTGCTTGGTGGTTCAAGTAGATGGGTTGAAGGCTTCGGGAGACAACAATGACGCCTTCTTGAATCGATTCGAGAAGAACTTTCCAAAGCAGGTCTGCACTAACGCGATTTTGTCCGCCCAAATCAGGAGCAGGACGCTCCTGCTTATTAGGAGAGTGATTCTCTATCGAGAATACAGGAGGGTTGCTAGACAGTTGCTTGCGGCTAGAGCAAGGCGATGAGGGCTTGCGAGACGGTTGGCTAAACCATGATTTGATGGAAAGTTGCAATTCGGGTGGCACAGAGATTAAGCGGGCTGTCATAACTCAGAGTCCTCAAGCACTGCGCCTATTGTGGTTGCCTTGCTTGTGAAAATACAACGAGTACCCTGAATTTCAGTCTACAGTGCTGAAGTAAGCTGAAGTAAGCTGAAACAACCTGAAGCTCTAGATAGTTACATTGTGAAAAGTAACATTGTGAAAAAAGGTTGACTGCGGAATAATGTTACACAGTTGTTTTGGCACTGACTTCAGCACTGAAACGCACTAAAAAGCGATTCCTTCTCAGGTCTAGCTTGTCAACCAATTTTCTAAATTAATGCAACCGTCCTTCATAGAGGCATAGCAATGCTACGCCCTTGTAGAAGCATTCATTGGTAACCATCATTTTTGGGAAGATATCAAAATTGCTAGCGGCTTTGACGCCAAATCAATTTTGGTGGTCAGTATTACTTGCTCAAGGCAACCATCACAGGTTTCTTCATGGCGAAGGTGAGATTTCAGGATTCTCGCCGATTGATTGACTAACCTGCTTCACCCAAACGGGTCGTTTTTCGTTGATTTGGTCTCCTTTGCTTAGCCATGACTCCAGAACGCCTAAATGAACTGTTTCCAATTGAACAACAGCGCAATTACATCAGAATGATGCAGGGGCGCGGCGGTCTAACGCGCCAGCGAGCAGAGTATTTTGTGAGGTTATGGGCGTATTTGTTGCTCAAGCAGCGCGAGGAACTGGATGGATGCTTACCGCGATCGCTCGATCAACTCTCTGCACCAGAGGGGTTAGTCGCCTGCACGCACCGCGAAGCGGCCGATGTGTTTTACAGCAATAAAGAGCGAGGCAGCGATCGTGCTGCTGGACTGATGATCGATCGGCTGGCAGCGCTTGGCTTACTGGACAAGCGTTACGATGGTCAGACACTTTCGCTACAGATACGATCGCTTCCAGAGCTAGAAATTCAACCAAGCAAAGAACCTATTCAGTTTCTTGCAGATAATTTTAATCCTCGTACAGATGCTATTTCCGTCGCAAATCTGTACGCCCGCAATTACGCTGAAC
>NZ_JCACCM010000077.1:0-35625 GCF_059501405.1 Myxacorys sp. | reverse complement strand
CGAGCGAGAATAACTATATGTCTTCTAGATTAAGCTATTGCCGATTAAGTCTACTCAGCATGGAATCCAACTCGCTCGGCGTAAAGGCAAACTGGATCTCACGTCAGGCAAGAACAAATTCAAATCAGAACTCGCAGCAATGCGGAAGAAAGCCGTTGCTCAAATGCGCGTCGATCGCACGGTGAGCCGTCAAAAGGTCAACGACGATATCAACCGGATTAAAGAACAACCAGAAGAGGCGAAGTTGAGATCGGAGGAGCGGCGCGAGTTCACCGACTACATCAACGGCAGGACCGTTAAGCCCCGTAGGGGTAACGCTGTGACAGCGCTGTTTAACTGAGGACTTGAGCCATGTTCGACAATGACGAAGGCTTCATCTATGACCCGCGCAGGCTGAAGCAAGGTAATTCCTTTCTCGTTCCCGGTGGCGATTGGGAAGTCGAGGAAGCGCCCAAACCGCTCACCTTTCATGACATCGTTCGCGGCATTTCTCGCGTTGGGTTACTGTTCTCAATCGGTTTGGGCGCAACCCTTTTCGCTCGCCTCATCCCCGGTGTCATGCCCGGATATCTGCTCATCGTGGGATTGGCGATCGTGGGTTGCATTGTCTATACCTGCTTATCCCGTCGCACTTCAGAACGCATTCTAGCGGTGATGATTGGCGTAATCGTCCTCTTCGGTATTGTTGGCGGCTCATGGGATGCCATCTACGGCACGATGGCAGAACCATCTAGTCAGAAGTTTGGATTACAGGCCACCATTCCCGCCGTCGCGTTACTCGTGGCAGTGGGCGCAAGTTTGTTGTTTCGGAGGCCAACAAAATGACGGTGCAGCACATGCCCAATGAAGGCGAGTTGAACAGAACGCATATTGGTCTAGGAATTGCGGTTGGCGTGTTGGGCATCCTCTGCGCTACGAGTTCCCTAACTTCTCAGCAGAAAAGTGGTGGGATGCTGTTATCTTCTCTCTTCTCTGCTGCAATTGGTGCTGGTTCGTTCGCCTTCACGATTAAGGCATCTCAAACCGTTGAGAAAAGAGAAGGAGTTGCAGAACGGTTCAGACTGCAAGAGGAGAACATCGCCTACATGCAGAATGAGACGATCGCCCAAGCGAAAGTGCAGAAATTGCAGCTCCATGCAGGGGCGAAACTGCAAGTTGACGAAGTGATTGCTGAAGATGATGCGCGTCGCTACTATGCCGAATATCTGGGAGTCGATCCCGATGATATGGAGATGGACTTAGACGCGGGAGATGACGCAGAAGACGAACCACAACCTGCGCCGCCCGCTGCACCAACTGCACAACCTGCGCAACCTGCAACGTCCGCGCCGTCCATGGTTCCAGTTGCACCCCAACCCGCGCCCGCGCCCATACCCCAACCCGCACAACCGCCACCACCGCCCACTGCACAAGCGCCCATCGAACAACCGGGAATCTGTCAGGCTCTCGATGAGATTGTCGTTTCGGATATTTCGACTGTGTTCGCGAGTGCTACCGGGACCGGGAAAAGCGTTAGTGAGGCATACATTCTGAATCGGATGTTTGCCAAGTTTCCTAACCTTCAAGCGTGGGTGATTGCTCAGAAGAACGATTCTTTCTGCGGACTGCGGGAACGCGGTAGAACGGCACTCTTTGACCCGCTTGATCCATTGTTGGCACTCGCGGCGATCAATGAGGTTTACAACATCTTCGACGCTCGCCGCCGCGCTCCTGAGTCGGCAAGGGAATCATTTAAGACTCAACCCGTGAGGCTGATTCTGTCAGACTGGCACTCAATCTATGACACCTGCCGCGAAGAGAAATGGTACAAAACCAACTACTCGAAAAAACTCTCAACCCTAGTGACAGTAGGTAGAGAAATGAATGTATGTCTACTTGTAGACACTCAAAGCTATAACGTAGCCTCACTGGGAATCACAGAAGACTCTAACATCCGTAGCAATCTCAACATTCTGTGTCAGGGCTATAGCTGGATTGATGAGCAGGGCAGACAGCGTGGCGATTTTAATATGATTCGCAATCTGATGAAGAATCGCTATCTTGTGCCCGTGGAGAGTGACTCGCTGATTGAGCAATTAGAAAGACTGAAGGCGCGATCGATGGAAGCAAAGACACCCATCATTTTTTCAACGATTGGACCCAAGCTTCAGCTTCTGCCCGATTTGAAGTCGTTCAAATCGGTGATGTAGCATGACATGCTACCTTGCACCGCTTAAAACTCCTGAAATCTATTCCCATTTGAATTGCAGCGATTTTGAGCTTTCAGAATTCATGCGACTTTGCCCCTTGAAGCGCTAACAGTGTTTGCATGACATCGCATGTTCATCGCACGTTTTTCTAGAATCACATGCCCGCCATACTTCGCATGATTCGCATGACCAGACGCCGCCCTAGAGATCCCCTACCCCACTTGCCATCCCCTTCGGCAGTAGAGCCTATTACCTTTTCCCGTCGAGAAATTGCCGAAATGTTTGGAGGGATAGACCCGTCCATCATTAGCCGTGACTGCACGGCGATCGGCTTGCCAGAATATACGCCCATCGATTGCGAAGGAGTTTGGCGGCTCTATGTTCTCGCTTGCTACAAGCGTATTCGCCCGTATTCATCTAGAGAAAGCTTTGTCGAACTTTGCACCAAGCAGGGAGACGCCGCCGCCCTGGAATTTGTCAAGCTTGCGGGCGGATCGCGAGAGGACTGTGACGAATTGATTCAAAACTTTCTAGCGAAGAAACTCACTAACCCCCTGATTGTATAGGAGTCAAAAATGTCTGATTTAGTTAAAGGTCAACCGTCTAAAGCCCCCTCTCAGTTAGTCAACCAAACGGAGCCTAAGCAGAAACAGAAACAGAACCTCACGCCTCAACAGGAAACAGCGCCCGAAATTGATTTAGAGGATGAACTAAGCGAAGTTGCGATCGCGGCGGCTGATGCGCCATTTGCTAAGGCATATCAGGTCTATGAAGATCGATTCTCAGCAAACTTAAAACTTTTCCAGTCACACGTTAAGACATCTCAGCAAAAGGTCAAAACCTTGCTGAAAGATGCGATTTACGAAGCTCACGGCGTTAAAGAATCCGATCTGTATGGGGATGAAGAGAATGAGTAAATCCCCGATTCAGTTCACTGCGACTTCTACAGGCTATCTCTCTTGCCACGGCGATGATTTAGAGGCGATCGACATTTTGACGGCTCACGCACGGCGGTAAGCTCAAGCCCATCACCGTTCTGAACTGTGGCAAAACTTGATAACTCTAACCGCGCTTCTCATCCTCAGTGCGATCACTTTCTCTGGTTTTGTGGCTCTAGCTCAAACCCTGAAGACCAATGAAGCAAATCAAACAACTACCAGACATTCCCTTAGATCTGGGAATTGAGGAAGATTTAGAGCTAGGCGCGATCGTCGCTGATGCCAAGCTTGCAGCAATGCAGCAGGGATTTAGTGAACGGTATCACCCTGGCATTGATCGATTCTTGCAACAGCAATGTGGAACTGAACTAGAGAACGATCGCCTTTCAGGTCAACAGCTTGCAGCGGCGTTCCTCTAGCATCGCCGCAAAACTCTCATTGCGATCGCGCTCAAGACCACGATTTTCACCAGCATTTCAGGACTGGCATCGCTCCTCATTGGCTGCTCTGTCCCTCAGTCCATCGCTTGGGCATTTCCCTCTGCGATCGCGGCGATTTGTACCTCTCGGAAATAAGACAATGGCATATCTAAAACGTGATGGATGGGTCAGTAATCCTAAAGCTTTCAAGCGCTACCATCCTCAGAAACGGCGCAGAACGGCAAAACGGGCAAAGGCTCTGACTCGTGGGAAGTGTGTTTGCTGCTCAGCCCCTGCTACTGAAGCGCATCATGCATTCTACGGCATTCCGGTTGTGTATCCTGTTGCGTTGTTGTCTATAATGGCAACTGTGATCACTTCTCTATCTCTATTTGGTTTCGTGCTAATTCCGCTTCTATGGGGTTACAGCTTGCCTTTGCCAGGGTTTGAGTTTCCCCTTTGGCAAGTATTTCCGTTATGCAACTTGCATCACTCTAATCACCCCGGATGCGCTCACAACTTCGGCAACTATGGAGCATTCAAAGCTGACCTGTGGGCAAATCGCAATAAGTACGGCTATCTATGGAAACTCAGAATTAGTGATTTGTCTAGGCTTGTTTTCTGAGTGACAACATTCGATTTGGGTGCGCCCACTTCCTCTAAACGCTAAAGGTGATTTTTCCATCGGCTCTTCATAGATGTAACCGTTTGGAGAGCAAAATTTTGTCTACATCAAAAACAGACATAAATGAAATGCAATATATTTATGGAAAAGTCGTTAGAGTTTTTGCAACAGTGGTAGCCAAGCTGCTCAACCCTAGGTTGGTGTGGACGGAGCAGAAGTTACCGGTCGGAACTCAAGGTTATCTGCCGTCGCACAACTTCACCGTTAGACCCTCTGTTGTATGAAGGCATCGTGGTGAACGAGTAACATTGGTTATGAAGATTCTGAAGCAAACCACGACTGAATTAGTCACACAACATCATCAAACGGGTGAACGATTAGCGATCGCCTGCTGCTTAATCATCGGTGCTGGATCGATTTTGATCGCCACGACCGTGCCAGAAATAAGTTGCCATCGTGACGGAGAGCTATCTCAATGCCAGCTCACACGGCATATGGTGGGCAACTGGCAGATCGAACAGTCCATCGTCATACAAAGCGTTAGATCTGAACCCATTTGTGGCTTTAGGCGTGGTAGTCAGGGCGCGAATTGTAGTTATACCGACTCTGTAGCGATCGTAAAAACACAGAGCGGTGAGATTCAATTAATGAGTCGCTCATCTAAAGCTGACGAATCTGCCACTGCTAAAATTCAAAGATTTATCAACGATCCAACTCAAACCACGCTTCAGATTAGGTCGTTCGGTTGGTCGTTGAATCGTCCAATCGGCAATGGCTTTTTGGTTGTGTTGTCCATAGTAATGCTTATATCTGCCTGTAAACGTTTTATCAGTAAACGGATTTATAGATGTGAATTTAACAAAACAGAGAATTGGGTTCGCGTCACTCAGAAACAGCTATTGGTGTGCAGAACTACCAAATTTCCTATTTCAGAAATTGAGTCAATCAACGTTCGTCAAAAACAAGGTCGTGATTGCATTATGCTGAATCTGAAATCTAGTCAAGGAATTTGTATTGCCGAAGCAGTTTGGGGTAAAAGAGCCATTGAAGATCACCCACTTGCTGGTCCTGTCTGGGTTAACAAAGATCTTGAGAAGGATATGCAAGCGATTGTGTCGTTTCTGCGGGTTTAAGGTCTAACGACCCTGGTGCAGCGGATTGACCCAAGCCTCTTGTGGTGTTGCAAAGATCTTGGTAACCGCTGACGGGGAACGTTAGATGTCTAATTTTGTCGTGAAGGGTTGGGAATAGTAGCTCTGCTGGCTGCCTGACACATTTAGGTGAATGACAAGCAGATCAAGATTTACAGGTTAGGGAACGAATTCGAGTAAACCAAATTTGGTCATAAAAATCACGTTCAGCCCGCTTCGATGCAAAACAGGGGTGTGGGTCTTTTGGCAGCAACGCCATCGGAGACAGGAGTTGCCGTCCTTTATGCACAACGCCCTGCAGCCAACGCAACGCAATTTTGAGGTAGCTAATGCCACGCCGCCAGTGGGGGTCAACCTGTTGACGCAACCCCGCGATTTGCACAGACATTCCCTGTGTGGTGGCATAGAGCAGAGCCAGTGCCGCAACCAGATAGAGCCGTTCCAAGGCGGCTTCAGTGCGTAGACGAGAATCTTCTAACTCAAACGCCCCTGACTTGCTATCTAAAAATAATTCTTCAACTTGAAAGCGGAGCGCATATTGCCACAAAGTTTGCAACAAGGGAGACTCATCTGTGATCACTGCCCATGATTCCTTAGCTCCTCTAACTGTTGCTAGGGCTAGATTGCAACGACACACTCCATCTGCCCATAACCGCACCTGATGGTACAACCGAGCTTCTCCCAAGGGTGGATATAACCTGCTAACCATCTTGGGATAGCGACTGGCACCCTGCAGCAGGACATCGGAGGGTAAGCGTAAACAAGTAGTGCCACCGACTCGCTTGTAACCACTCCATCAACTCATGATTGGCAAATCCTCGATCAGCCAACAGCATCACATCCTGATGCTGGCGCAACAACCAGCGAGCTTTTCGCAGCAACAGTCGATACTCCTGGAAGGCAACAGTCGCACTGCCATGCTCCAAGACTCGCCACAGCAATGGCACTGCACGCCCACAACAAACAACGGACAGGTGAATCATGCAATAGCGGTTCCACAAGACGGGGGTGTCCAAAGCAAGATACAACCGATGATGGCTCCATCCACTGAACGCAACCATCACTAACGGCAGGTATATCTGGTTAACCCGCACCCGTTGATTGCCTAACAAACGTCGCCACGCCGCTCCACACTTTGCGCTTTGGTGGCTCGACTCGGCACATAGGGTTCCCAAGCAGGCAAACTCAGTTGTCCGCTACAGATTAAGGCGCTCACCATCCATGCCAGCGCTTTGAGGTGCCGTAGATCTTGAGCGCGGCAGTATTGACGCAGGAAGCCGAATAATTGACCATACAGTTGGGTAGGGTGTGACATAGCAGAGCGCTGTTGTGTGGTAACTCCAGCCTCTCATGTCTCTCTACCCTCTCTATCAATCCTATCTCTCCTCTCAATCCTATCTCTATTGGCTTTCACCTACTTCTGTCAGGCAGTCAGGCTTCAGACTTTAAACAAGCCGCAAGATTTTTTTCACAGCTTGAGAATGCAGGACGATCTCAAGCTGCACTCGATCAGATTACGCTACTCACCACTCAGTAAATGTTTACTGAGCTTCTATCACATGCAAATCGGATAGTTTCTGATGGGAGAGTTTGGGTGAAGAAGCCGTTATCGAGTTTGGGATTGAGTCTGGTTTTAGCCTTTGCGACTTTCCCTTATAGGAAGACGCATCTTAAGCGGCATCGAAGCAATGAGTATGATTCGCAAAGGGCAAGCGAATGGCATCAGCCAAGGGGATCGTCTGTCTCAAGCGAAGCTTATCGAAGAACTGTTTGAAGATATCGCTTAAAGCAACATGATCGATGCAGTTCAATTACCACTAAAAAGAATTTGCAACACAACCGAGCATGCTGCAAAGTGGGATTTATTCCATTACGAAGCCAGTTTCAAAGCTTCGCGACTATGAAATGCTTTAGGATGCTTGGGTCTCACATAAACCTGTTGCTGCGGACTCAGCCGTAATTGCTCATACTGGTCGCGCGTGAAAATTGCATGGACAGAATGACCATCTTCAAGGATTAATTCCGCTTCCACTTGCCACCCCAAATTGATCAAACGACTTACCCTCGCGATCGCTTTGGTTTCACCGCGACTCGTCTCCACTTGTAGATCGCGAGGACGCAAGAAAACCTCTGGTTCTGTAATGTCAAGATGGTTGTCTTGGAACAGCCGAGACGTGCTTGGCAACACATTCACCGGACCAATAAAACTCATCACAAATGCCGTAGCCGGGCGATCATACACCTCTGCCGGAGTTCCAATTTGCTCAATGCGTCCTTTGTTCATCACGACCAGTTCATCCGCAACTTCCATCGCTTCTTCTTGATCGTGGGTGACAAACACGGCAGTCACTTTCACTTCATCGTGGAGTTTCCGCAGCCACGCCCGTAAATCCTTCCGCACCTTTGCATCGAGCGCCCCGAACGGTTCGTCTAAGAGCAGCACTTCAGGTTCTGCCGCCAGTGCCCGTGCAAGAGCCACTCGTTGGCGTTGTCCACCCGATAGTTGGGACGGATAGCGATCGCCGAGTCCCTCTAGTTGAATCAAGTCTAGTAATTCCTCTACCCGTGCTTTGATTTTGCCTTTGGGTGCTTTGTTGATTTCCAATCCAAAGCCGATATTTTGGCGAACCGTCAAATGCTTAAACAGGGCATAATGCTGAAACACAAAACCAATGTTGCGCTCTTGCACGCTGTGTTGGGTCACGTCTTGATCCCGTAAGCGGATGATACCGCTGTCTGGACGTTCTAGCCCTGCTATGAGGCGCAAAAGGGTAGACTTTCCTGAACCAGAGGGCCCAAGTAAAGCGACTAGAGAACCTGTTTTGATCTCTAAGCTCACCTGATCGACAGCCTTGAAGTTGCCAAATTGCCGGGAGACATTTTCAACGACGATCGCCATAAAATTTTTAACCTTTGCACATAAACAACTACAGACAGCAGGTGCATTAGGCTGTGCCCGGAAGGATAGAACACCAAACCCTAGCAAAACCTGCTAAAACCCCGGTTCCTTGATCGAATAACCGTAGTTTATTCTAAGAATAGCCCAAGTCCTTTCGCAGCGCAATATGAATTGCGATCGTCTGTCGCGCTTGAATATAGAGTGATCAAGTATTACAAGGTAAGTGATGAGGTTGCGATCATATGTGGTGAAGAGCTAGCGAGAGAAAACGGAATTTCATCAATACTGCAATGGACGGCGCATTAAAGGCAGCGCTCCAAATCAGAAAACGTCCTGAAAATGTAGGCAAACTCGTTATGGCGGCACAACTACACTTAAAGGAGCGTAGTTATGCCGCTCTTCCAAGATTAGCGCTATTGGAAGCGTTCAGAGGGATTTGAATAATGTCAGAGATCTAAGAATCTACGGTTCTCCGCTCGGCAATGAGTTGAAATTAGATCAAATTCGCTGGTATGCTTAGCAAAGATTCATTGACCTATATTCAGATCCCAAACCATTTCTCTGAATTATGCCTATCCTGCTGCATTCTAACGGCGCTATTCTGACTAAGCTAAACGACATCGTTACTGAGCTTTCCCCTCTGAATGTCCGTCTTAAGCAGTTTGACTCAGAAACATCGCCGCTACTTTGCGATCTGCTGTCGCAGGATTTGTTGGGCGAAACGGCAAAGCAGCAGATTTTAGAATTCTATGACAGCCGCTTTGCATTTCTGAAGCAGGAAGGCGAGTATAGTTGGTCTGATTTACTCACCTTGCATCCGGGGTCGGCAAATCTTTACCCATTAATGACGACCTACAGCCGTTACCACACGCATTCTGCTCCCGAAGCGCTTCACATCTTAGCGGGAGAAGCAATTTTTGGGTTTACGCAGGCAGACGGTACGCAACTGCAACTGCTGGTGCAGCCCCAAGACTACATTCACATTCCTGCAAATACAGAACATTGGTTTAGCCTGTCTGTGTCTCTACATCTGAAAGCGGTGCGATACTTCACCACGGTAGAAGGTTGGATGCCTCACTACACAGGAACGGTGGTTAACAACCCTCTAGGAAATCTGCGTTAGCATTACCGCGATCGCTCTGCAAACTTCGGAGTATCGCACTTTTTTCGAACGGATTACAGTTTCTCTATATTATTTAGATAAATTATTTAGAGAACAGTACGTCCTCCGTCACAAAATTTGGTCTACGGAAGTAGGCGATCGATTGACGTCCTAGCGTTTTACAACTTTCTGCGCACTGACGACAAGCTAATGCACATGCCATCATATCTACATTGTCGTTGATCATTTCGCACGCTACGGCGCACTTCTCACACATATCTGCACAAATTGTCGCTGTACGCCCCATAAATTCAGAACCATCCATAATCAGGTTCATGCACATCATGCACATCTCCGCACAATCGCGCAGCATGCAGACGAGGTTCATATCTACGCTCTTGCCAGCCGTCTTCAGATAACGAGACATCGCATCCAGGCAAATCTTATGCACATTGGTGCAGTCTTGGAGGCAAACTTGCATCTCGAGCGTTGTGAATTCTGTTTCGGTCATTTCTGTTTCGGTCATCGTCGCTGTCTCCTTTTTCGTTCTGTAGCGGTAGGAAGGTCGCATCGGGCTTCTGAAAATACGCTAGCGCTAGTGTTTAGAGGAGTCAATAGGATTGGTGAATGACAAGATTGAAAGGGTAATAAGTTCATCTGATTACCGGGGATTTCAATAATCTACGGTGTTAAAGTGGCCTTTCGGGATGCATCTTCGTGTAGAACTTGCTTAGGAATTCCTACTCGCATAGTGGGAATTCTCAGAAGAAATGCAGAGGATATGAATTTTGGAAATTAGGTACGGAAAGAACACGGATTTTGTGTCAAGGTTTCTTGACAATCACTAAAGCCTTCTTTCGCTATCCTGCTCTAGCTTTTATCCCCGGTCTAGAGCTGGAATCTAAGCGTGATTGGTGAGTCAAGTGATTGGTGAGTCAAGTGATGATTGATGGTGCGATCAGTTCGGCAGAACTCCGTAAGATTGCTACTACTGCTTGCAACTATAAATCTCCCTTTTGTCGGATGAAACTCATTCTAAGCAAGCAAATCTACGAGTTGTCTTGTCTTTTTCTCAGCAAGTTCTTAGTATCAATTAAAAAATACGGCAAACCGATCGGAATTTAGTATTTTTCAAGCAGTTTTATGTAAAATACGATAAGCCGATAAAGATTAAGTATTTTAGATGAGTAACTTTACTAGGGTTAGTGAGCCGTCGACAGAGTTAGAACAAGCCCAGTCGGAAGCGGCTGCTGAGCAGTCACTTCAGGAAAACAGCCAGTCCAAATCAAGCTTCTTCAAAAAGACAAAAGGAGGTTTGCTATTTGTGATCGGTTACTTGCTATCACCCCTCAGCTTTTGGAATGACGTGTTTTTTAACCTGCCTGTTGCCTACGGGTTTGGTTATCTGTGTAGCTGGGTGTCTCAAGATTGGTTTTTGCCAGGTACGATCGCAGGCTATTGGCTCTCGAACATCGCGGGAGTCTTGCTGATGCAGTTTGGTGCAGTTGAAGTTCTCAACGACCAGCCCAAAGAACGAAATATCAAAAAAGAACTTTTAGTAGGTGTCCTTTCTTCAACAGCCTATAGCCTCGTGATTCTAGCGTTGGTGCAATTTAAGATTCTCGATGCTTCATCCCTGTTTCCAAACGGAAATTTAGGGGATTTGAGTGCATTTTTACCCTGGAAGTTATAGAAGCTTCAGCAGCGATTAGCGCCACGCACAACGTCATAGAAATCGCGCAAATCGTACCTCTCAGCTAGAACTTACAAGAACTTTTGTTGCAAAGTTTCAAAAGTTCGTACAAGTCGCTGCGTCTAGAAATACCTAGTTCATTCATATCGCGCCCCCTCATGTCCTGAGTTTAGAGAGTGTTATGGATTACTTACTGCTGCCATTTCTCAGCTTTTTTGTAGGAATTGTTGTCGGTCTAACCGGAATTGGGGGAGCCTCTCTCATCACTCCGATGCTGATTTTTGTGTTTCAGGTTCCCCCCGCGATCGCAGTCAGTTCTGATATTTGGGCGGCAACGCTGATGAAAGTTGTGGGAGGCTTCAAGCACTGGCGACAACAAACCCTTGATATCAAAATTGTGAAATGGTTAGCGATGGGAAGCGTTCCGGGGACACTATCGGGCGTAGGAATTTTGCACTCTATCCGACGGATTGAGACATTGGATTTTGACTCTACCTTGCTCAAAGCGCTAGGGTTCACAATCTTACTCGTCACCGCGATCGGATTGACAAAGTTATTGCTTCTCGCAGTGTTTCCAAATGTCCAACTTCCTGAACTGCCTAAGTTTGACTTAGAAACTCATTCAGGACGAGCCTTAACAATGGGTGTGGGAGCGTTTCTAGGGTGTCTTGTCGGTCTAACCAGCGTATCTTCAGGTTCGCTGTTTGCCCTTGCCCTCATGACATTTTTCCAGCTTGACGCCAAAAAATTAGTCGGAACCGATCTATCTCAAGCAGGAATTTTGTTGAGTTTTACATCCCTAGGGCATCTCACCTTGGGAACGGTGAATTGGAGCTTAGTTGGACTCATTTGGCTCGGTTCAGTGCCAGGAGTATTGGTAGGCGCTCAACTTTGCCAGTTTGTGCCGCAACGAACGCTTCAAACGATTATCTATAGTCTTTTAATGATGGTTAGCTTGAAATTAGTTTATTAGCACGATTTTCTAGATGACAGACTAGAGAGATCAAGGCTGGAATCGCTAAATTAATTGTCGTTAATCGCACCAGGTGGCTGGCTGCCACAACTTCAACATTGTGATGCAAGGTTAACGCGATCAAAATCATTTCAGGAGATCCACCTGGAGAAGCGACGAGTAAGCACGTCAGCCAATCCCACGGAGTCAACAGTTTGGCAATTCCGGCTGAAAGGAATCCTGCTAAAAACGTCAGCGTGACAGGGATTGCAGTGTAAGCGACGGTGCGCTTTTCTAAACGAGGATTGATTGCCCAATATTCTCCGATCGTGATGCCCAAAAGCGCTTGACCCACTAATTTCACCAAAAGCGGAAGACTAAAATCGACATGAGGAATAAATGTTAGAAATGCTAAAAGTGAATTAAACAGTAAGCCGACCAGGATAGAGCAAAAGAAAGCCGCGACAGGAAATTTGAGTTTTCTACCGAGATGAACGGCTGATGCAGTAATGATTAGTAATAAAATCAGTAAAAATAAATAGGTTAAATCAAATTTAAGTAAGTCACGAGTTACGGAAGAAAAGATAGGAGTAATATCACGTGAGTTGGAAACATTAGCAATAATTGGAACAAATAGAATAATCGCAGTAAAACGGATTAACTGAACGAGAGAAACAAGAGATGTATTTCTACCGTAATCTGCGGCCAAACTTGCCATCACACCAATATTTCCAGGAACCGTAGCAAGTAATGCAGTGAGTAAGTCTGTTTTTTCGATTCGAGAGTAGAAATAGCCAATGATGCCACCACTGAACACTAAAAATAGCGTCATCAGCAGAAAAATAGGCAACTGAAGTGACAACGCGAACAGATTACTGTGTTGAATGGAAAAGCCAATGGCAAGCCCAACTAGAATTTGTCCGAGCCGACGAGAATTGCGATTGGGTTGAGCTTGGGAGCTGAGGAGAGAACGGTAAAGATAGAATGCGATCGCGCCCCCAATAATTCCACCCAGTATCCAAGCGCCGCCACCAACTCCAAGCGCCGTCAATCCAAGACCACTCAGCAGCGCTAATATCAATTCGGCGGCAGTAAGCAAGTAAGGAGTAGCAAGTTTGACACCGAATTTGAATTCTGGCAGCACAGTTTCTACCATTGCAAAGCTCCGAATGCTGATTTGCGTCGAACCTGTTACGCACCCTATTCTATGATTGCTGTCCCTGCCAGAGTAGAGGGAAACGAAAAGATGTAGTAAATGACTCCCATTCCTAAAAGCACCACCGCAAGGCTAGAAATAATTACCCATCGATCAGGTGGCTCATACGTGTCTTCTTCAATGTCATCGCGCACCACAAAGTAATGCTGAGTAGAAAGTAAGACAGAGAGAAGACCAACAATTGAGAAGGCGAGTCCCAATTTCCAGCCATTTCCGGGAGGCTGAGCTGCAAGCGGAGGATGCACAATTCTCATCCGCACAATTAAAACACCGAATCCCATCAAGGCGATTCCACTCCGCATCCACGATAAGTAAGTGCGCTCATTTGCCAAATGATCTCGAATTCGATTTGGATTTAAGCGGCGAGGTTGGTCTGGCTCTGGTTTGGATGCTTCAGATTTAGACGATAGCAACATTAATACCCCCTCAATGATGTTCGATTCGCACGCAGTCAAGGTCTTGGTGCAGCCAGAGCGATTGCTTTTCAAGCTCCGAAGCGAAGGCGCACCAGTACAGGCAAATTGTCTGTTGATGAAGGGATTTGCCAGAGTATGTAGCAGCTTAGCGGTTTTGCTCCTGTAAGGGTTCATACTAAAGTTCATACTCTGGCTGACTCGAACCTAGTCCGTTGGTGCATTCGGCACTTGAGCATCAATATCTGCTTGAGTCAGATTTGGAATTGCTAAACTTCCTTCACCTGCTTTGAGAATTTTTGCAGGGGAAATATTGAGATCAATCGCGCCCGCAGGATTTGTTTTCGCTACTAACTGAGTTCCAGGGACAATTTTAAGCGCGATCGCCTCTGTGAGATCCAGAGTGTCAGTCGGCGCGAGAGCAAGTTTGCCACCACTGGGAAGATAAATTCCTTCACAGGCATAGTCATCATCAGTTTCCTGACCTGCACCTAAATAGTTGAGTGTGCTGGGTTGATTCGCAGGGGCTTTTTTGGATTTGGTGTAAACGGCTAAAGTCTTTCCGGTTTCATTGCGACACTGCGATCGATCTTCTGCCGTTTCCATGATGTATTTCTCTAACCGTAAACCTCCCAGTTTTTGCTGAATTTTCTCTGCGCTCAAACCGGATTGTTCAGGGGAGTTGAGAAGATTGTCGATCGCTTGGGTTACTTCGGCATACTCAGGCGTTCGTATGAATTTGCCTGCATCTGCCCAAGCAGATGGAGCAATGACAACGTTAATTAAAACGAGCAATGCAACGAAAATGAATTTGATTAGGTTCATAATTTTCTTCCTTAAGCAATGCAAAACGTTAACGAGATTAGAATCGGAAGAGAAGCTCAAATGCTCTGCTGTCGATGAGCATACATACGCTTAAACCAATTAAAACAAAGGGCATGATCGGTGAAAAGTCCTATCGAAGTAAAATGGTGTGCTTACTTGCGTTAATTCAGCCAACTCATTCTCGATTCAATTCTCTAGCTTTTTTCAGCGTCTGGCGCAATGGTCTCAGAGCGTTTGTTGTTTATGCTGAATGTCAGTAGAAAAATGCAACTGATCACTAGCGTCAGAACGGTTAACCCACGATTTTCGAGCGTGTGACTATCAATGAGAATTAATGTGCCTAACCCAATCAGCACAAAGGGAACAAGAGAATTCCCGTAGCAAGTTAGAGTCGTTGCGATCGCCGGAAGCCGAGTGAGTTGAAATGCAGCATAACACCAAACACCAACCAACGAAAAGAAGGTTCCTAGGATCACGATCAAACTTTCTAGACTACTACTCGCGAATAACGGCACATAGATCCCAATATTGTCGCCACCATTAGCAAACGTGATCGCAGCAACGCTGTAGGTCTGTGGCGAAAGAATACTGGAGAACAGTGAATTGTTCGGCGTTTCGGGTTCCACTTCTTCCTCATCGTCTTGATTAAGAAGGCGACTGATCCCAATCGAAATCGGCACAAGCCCAAGCATTCCGATCCAAGGTTGGGGAAGAAGCAGACTCCCAAAAAAGCCAGGAAGACTCGCAAGAACCAGCGCACCAAAGCCCAGATACTGCCCAGCCACAATGTGTTTATGCCGAAAGACGGCATCCACTTGAGAGAAAAACAGCAGCAACATCATAATGTCATCCATGTTGGTGGCTGTAAAAGCCGTGAACCCGGTTGGAAATGCCCGAACTAGTTCATCCATAACGTGTGATTACTCCTCTTCATGCTGACGGTGGCTCGATAGACGTGGACGAATTTGCTCAGGGATGACTGATGGGAGGATGGGGCTTGCGAATCGATCGTGAATTTCGTCAATTCTGCGAACCATCGATCGGGCAACTTCTGGGTAACGTATCCGTTGCAACACAAACCATCCACAGGTTACGAGCAAATACATCAAGAACAAATAGGGAAATGCATCATACGGTGCTTCTGGCGCTGGAAATAAATTGCTTCCTGGAATGCCAATACTACCTAGAACTGGAATGCTCATAAATGCAACCGACAATACTGAGATCACAACGTGCCGCGCCTTCAGCTTTCGGATGCGATATAGGTACATCGGAGCTGCGATCGAGATCAAAGTATAAACGGTCAGGAATCCATAGCTACAGATTGCGCCCAGATATCCCATGCTCTCGAACAGCTTGATGTGGAATAAGGACATTCCCGCAGGCACAAGGAACATCAGCAACGAACAGACTGTAACAGCAATGTGTGGTGTCCGATTCGAGGAATGGGTTTCACCGATTGAGGAATGAAACAATCCATGACGCGCCATTAAAAATGCAACTCTTGCGGCTGGATTAATACTTCCGAGAACACAAGCAAAGAAGCTAAACAACGCACTGATGGTGACGAGTTCTCCCAAAAAACCAACTCCGGCTTGCTGAGAAAGAAATCCAAGAGGTTGCTCGGTGTTAGCGATCGCAACGCCAGTTCCGCTAAAAGCTAAGACCTCAATGTAAGCCAGCACCGTGAAAAACAGACCCGCCAGAACAACGCTCCCCATCACAGCTTTTGGGATGGTGCGTAAGGGCTTTTTCGCTTCATCTCCAAGCGATGTGGCGCTCTCAAAGCCAGAGAAGCTAAACATCACTAGAACAAGTCCCATTGACACAGTTCCAGGTGTGACTCCTTGCAGTGTCAGTTGAGACATATCTAACGCAAAGCCCTTATGTGCCCAAATGATGATCCCCAAGAGCGAAATTAAGGCGATCGACAGCCCTTCTAACCAAAGCATCGCGATCGCGGAAAGCTGAATATCGCTATAGGCGGCATACCAAGCAATTCCAGCCCCGATCGCGAGCAAGGTAATGCTAGATGGATGGATGCCTAAATGCCCAATCAATGTTGCGCTGAAATTAGCAAAGCCACATAGTACGGCCATTCCCGTAAACAAATATGCCAACACTAAACTCCAGCCACACACCACGCCTGCCGTCGGACCTAATCCTTTTACGATGTAGGAATAAAGTGATCCCGGAGATGCTGATCGGCTGGCAAACTGATTAATATTAAGACTGACCAACACCAGCCCCACCAAACCAATCAGAAAGCTCAACCAAGTCCCGTTGCCAGAAAGCGCAACAATTAAGCCAATATTAGATGCAGGAATCGTTGTTGGGGCGATGACCGCAAAGGATTGAGCTAAAACCTCGCCGAACGAAAGGCAGGCAGGCTTTAAACCATGCGAACTCTGCTGTAGCCCTATTTCACTCGTCATCTTTAACTTTCCCAGCGTTGTAAAATTCTCGGCTCAGATATCATCCGTTCACTCAAATCAAGTTATCTCTGATGTGTCATGAGCCGTTGTAGAAATCACTAACATCACTCTACGCAGCAGAATTTATAGAAGCAAATACTCTTTTTTGTCATTGTGATAAAATCCCTTTATCCGAAACCTGGCTATTGAACTTTCTTTAAATGCTCTTGGCACAGCAACTAGAGCTAGAGTAAGCCTCAAGCGGCGGGTATCACCTTCTATTGATTGCACACGAATTACTGAAAACCCCTAGACTCGCATCGCTTTTTAGGAGTTTAGAGCGATAGGTTTTCCCTAACAATCTTGACTAGAAAACTTTAAGAACTGAAATGACTCTGGAACAATTAAGAGTTTTTCTAGCCGTTGCAGAACACATGCATTTTACGAGAGCGGCTGAAGCACTTTACGTTACTCAGCCCGCTGTCAGTGCGGCAATTCAAAGCCTGGAAGAAGAATACAGCGTGAAATTATTCCATCGTGTCGGTCGTCGGGTTGAGATTGCCGAAGCGGGAAAGCTACTGCAAATGGAGGCACAGAAAATTCTCGATCAAGTAGCGTTGACCGAGCGAGGCCTGCGTGAACTGAACAATCTTCAACGTGGTGAATTGAGATTGGGATCAAGTCTGACAATTGGAAACTACTGGCTGCCAGAAAAAATTAGCCAATTCAAAATTGCCTATCCTGGAATCACTGTGAATTGTACGTTGGCGAATGCGAAGGAAATCTGTGAAGGGACAGCAACCGGATTTTTTGACCTCGGTTTAGTCACAGGAGATATCCAATCTTCGCTAAAGACGGCACTAGATCAAGAAGTGGTGGGAACGGAACGCTTTCAAATTGTGGTGGGTCGATCTCATCCTTGGTTTAGTCGCGCTAGGATTTGTGTTAGAGAGCTGACGAAAACGGCTTGGGTGATGCGAGAGCCAGGATCGGGAACGCAGCAAATTTTAGAGCAAACGCTTCAAGGTTGGGGCATCGATCGGAATCAACTAAATGTGATTTTGGTCTTTAGTACCAGTGAAATGGTGAAGGCTGTGGTTGAAAGTGGCGTGGGTGCTGCTGCGATTCCTGAATTGATGGTGCAAAAGGAGTTACAGCTTTCGACGCTACGGGCGATCGAGATTACCAATAGCCGCAAAGGGACGGGATCGATTTTAGAAATTGTGCAGCCCGTTTGGAAGCTGAAGCATCGAGAGCGATTTCAAACCCAACTCGCGATCGCATTTGAACAAATGCTAATGACGTGAATTTCCTTTGTTTCTGACCCTCTATTTCTGACTCTGTGTTAGCTTCTGCATCTTCATCAGTTGCTTGACGTCGATCACCTTTGTCCCGTTGTCGCCCATGATCAACGGTAAATTTCCATTCCATTTTTCGATCGCTTGCTTTTCTAATAACTCTGAGGTGAGATTTTCGCGCAGTAAGCGTTGTGCTTCCGCTTCTCCTTTCGCTAAATTAACCTTTGCTTCTGCTTCTTTAATAGCTTTTAGCGCCACAAATTCTGCTTGTTTCGCTTCTTGTTCCGCAATCTGTTTTGCTTCAACTGCATCACTAAATCGCTCTGAGAAATGAACATGCACCAGAGAAATATCATCGATAGCAATGTGATAGGCGGCAAGTCGCGTGTTTAGCGCCTGATCTACCCCTGCTTTGACTTCTCCTCTTCGAGTAATAATCTCTTCAGCCGTATATTGCGCGACGACGGCTTTCAGCCCTTCTTCAACTGCTGGATTAATGATTCGTTCGATGATGGCGGTTTCACTGCCAATCTGCTGAAAAATAATATTTGCTTCCTCTGGAATAATATGCCAATTCAGCGCAACATCGGTAAAAACATCTTGCAGATCTTTGGAGGACGCTTCCGCAGAAATCTTGTGGTTCTGCACGCGAACGCTCAATGTTTCGACCGTGTTGACGATCGGAATGATGACATGAATGCCTTCGCCTAAAATTTGCTCTTGCACCTCGCCAAACTGCATTAATATACCGCGTTGTCCCGCTTCGATAACCACAAAGAAAGTAGAGAGCAGCGCAAGCAATATGAGCAAAATCAAAATCCGAGTAAAAGCATAGACATCTTTTTTACTCGTCGCTTTGGTTGCTCTAAATTCAGGGACTTGTTTAGCAGAGTTTACAGTCATAGGCGATCGCACGATTTCTTCACGAATCGTAAGCTTGAGCGAGGTTCACGGCTTCTGAAGATTTTTCAAACTCCTTCAAAACGCATAAATCTACCGATTTACCGTAGTATACTCAATTTCAGGAGAGCTGAGTTAGTATTTAACATTACTTTCAGAGCGCTACTTCCAGCTTCTAAACCAGGAGCGCCAGTCTAATTAATACAAGTTCTAGGACATACTCTCTAGTACCCATTTAGGCACCTCTCATGGCACATACATGTTGTGGACCAGGTTACGCTTCCCCAGAGGCGGCGATCAAAGCAGAGCGGGAAAAGCTGTTGTATACGATCGCGCTCTATACCGGAACTAGCATCGAGGAACCCGACTATCTCGCTACGATCGATGTCGATTCAAACTCTCCCACTTACGGCCAAGTGATTCATCGCCTACCGATGCCCTACATTGGTGATGAACTCCACCACTTCGGCTGGAATGCCTGTAGTTCTTGTCATGAGGATGCGACTAAATCTCGCAGATTCTTAGTGATTCCCGCGATTCGGTCTAGCCGTATTTACATTGTTGACACTGCCGATGCTAAGGCTCCCAAAATTCATAAGGTGATTGAGCCAGAGGAAATCAAAGCAAAAACGAATCTTACTGCACCTCATACCGTTCATTGTCTTGCCAATAGTCAAATCATGATTTCGATGTTGGGAGATGGAGAAGGCAATGGTCCCGGTGGCTTTTTACTCCTCGATGACAACTTTGATATTGCTGGGCGGTGGGAACATCACGCCGATGCGATGAAGTTCAACTACGACTTCTGGTATCAACCGCGTCATAACGTCATGGTCAGTAGTGAATGGGGTGCGCCCAAAACGTTTTATCCAGGCTTTGATCTCAATGATGTTTCGGCAGATCACTATGGGCATCAACTCCACTTTTGGGATTGGCAGAAGCATGACATTATCCAAAGTATTGATTTAGGCGAGGAAGGGTTAATTCCGTTAGAAGTTCGGTTTCATCACAATCCTGACAGCACACATGGTTATGTTGGTGCTGCACTCAGCAGTAATATTTGGCATTGGAGCAAAGAAAACGGACAGTGGGCGGTGAGTAAAGTTGTCGATGTGCCGCCTGTAGAGCTTGAAGGATGGGCATTTCCGGTGCCATCATTGATTACAGATCTTTTAATTTCACTTGACGATCGCTATCTCTATTTTTCCAACTGGCTCCACGGCGACATTCGCCAATACGACATTCGTGATCCGGCTCAGCCAAAACTTACAGGGCAAGTGTGGTGCGGTGGCCTACTAGGCAAGAGTGTTGCAGTGAAAGGTCGTAAACTCGTCGGAGGTCCGCAGATGCTGCAACTGAGTTTAGATGGCAAGCGGCTTTACGTGACGAGTTCCCTCTTTAGTACGTGGGATAATCAATTCTATCCAGAAATGAGCAAAACGGGTTCGTACCTGCTGCAAATCGATTGTGACACTGAGAACGGCGGACTCTCGATCAATGAAGATTTTTACATTGATTTTGGCAAAGAACCGAAGGGTCCGGCTCGTGCCCACGAGATGCGTTATCCGGGCGGAGACACTACTTCGGATATCTGGATTTAATCGTGAAAACGCATCGGATTGAATTAGTCAACCGGAACAACATCACGATCGATGTCGCTGAAAACCAAACCATTTTAGACGCGATCGAGCAAGCCGGATTATGCTTACCCGTCGGCTGCCGCTATGGTGTTTGCATCACTTGCGCTGCTAAGTTAGTTCAAGGCACAGTAGACCAGACTGAAGCCCGTTGTCTAAAGCCAGAGCAAATTGCAGCGGGCTATGTTTTGCTATGCATTGCGTATGCAA
This sequence comes from Myxacorys sp., assembly GCF_059501405.1. NCBI lineage: Bacteria > Bacillati > Cyanobacteriota > Cyanophyceae > Leptolyngbyales > Leptolyngbyaceae > Myxacorys > Myxacorys sp. Next base: position 14,744 of record NZ_JCACCM010000077.1, on the reverse strand, counting down.
AGTCGGATTCTAAATTTGAAGTGGGTGCCGAGTGCCAAGAAGCTCTTTACCCGAATCCCTTTAGGGGGATCAGCAAAGATTGATTCCTCGTCACTGCGGCTTAGAAGGATTGGCTGTTAGATACTTGAGGTTTTTGTTTACGTTAACCAACGTAAACCGAAAATTTTAATGCCACTTTAACATTTATCAATTAGAACCTCGTACCAAAATACTAGACTTCTTGCAAAAGTCACGAATCTAGGTCTGAAGTAGATGTGTGAAGCATGGCTAATTCATAATTGTACAAATCTGCAATCAAGTTGAACCGTAAACCAAACCGCTTACGACGGTTGCGGTAGCGCTCTGCCACAATGCGCCAGATCTTCAAGCGGCGGTTCACATGTTCGGCAATCACGCGCCGTCGTGCTAAATCACGGTTGTAGTGTCGATCCGGTTTGTCCAACGCTGCCTTTCTCGATTTTTTCTTAGGGGTCTGGCTGTTGGAATGCAGGTTGAGGATGCCTTGGTAGCCCTTGTCAGCCAGCAGTTGAATCTTGGAACTCACGGGAAGACGGCTCTGCTTGAAGAGGCGAAAATCGTGCACTCGACCTTTGGCAAAAGCCGTACAAATAATCCTTCCGGTTGACTGGTCGACCACGACTTGCGACTTGAGCGTATGGCGTTTCTTTTTACCGGAGTAGAATTGTCGCCCTTTTTTTAGGGCGTTCCACCGGAGTCTCGGTTACATCGACCACGAGTACCTCAAGTTCATGCTCGCTAGCGTACAGCTTTTTCTGACCAGGCAAGGCGAAGCGCCCTGACCCAATTAGGGTCTCTTCCACAGACCGGATAGTTCGGTAGGCAGTAGATTCATCTACCCCCCACGATTGAGCAATATGAAAATACGTGCGCTACTCTCGCCAATACTGCAACGTCATCAGTAATGGATTCGGGATGCTCAACTTTGACGGTCTACCTGGCTTACGCTTCTGTCGAGCTTTTGCTTCCAGCACGGCTACCATTTCGGCAAACGTCTCCGGACGCACTCCGCATAGCCGTTTGAACGCTTCTGGTCTGAAATCTTGAACTTGCTCGTAGGTCATCGACTTTCCCTCCTTAACCTACTTCTACTCAGTTCTCAGACTTTTGCAAGAAGTCTACTGAAATTGACAAGTCTGCCACAGACGCTGATCTTGTCGCTTCACCTTTAGATTGTCATCAAAAATCTACGGTTCGTCTATAGAGATGTCGTATTTTTTCTGAAAACTCTTGAATTGCTGGATCAGCTATGGCATACTCCTAACTTAGCGAAATAAATACTGTATCTTGATCGGTTAACCGTAGATTACGAAGCACTTGTTTTACGGTGTGCGATCGCTACCCTGTATTTCTCGTCACAATTCATGTCTAAAAAATTGGCTCAGGCAGTAAAGGTTGTCTGCTGTTTCAATTGCTATTGCAGGAGTAAGTTGTATTAATGATGTCTAGAAAGCTTCCGAACCCGTCTCTCACCCGATCTTCGACTGGATTGCTCGCGATCGGATTGGGATTGAGTGTTGCGATCGCGTCTTGCACACCAAGCAATTCAACAAATCAACTGACCTCGAATCTGCCTAATTCCTCCCCTGCAAGCAGTACGAATGCTGGTCAGAATAACGAAGGACAGTTGGTTCGGATTGGCTATCAGAAGTTTGGAACACTCAATATCCTCAAAGCACGCGGCAACCTAGATCAACAGTTAAAAAAACAAGGTATCTCAGTTCAGTGGATTCAATTTCCAGCAGGACCGCAACTTTTAGAAGCTTTGAACACAGGCAGTATTGATTTTGGACACACGGGGGAAGCACCCCCCGTCTTTGCCCAAGCGGCAAACGCACCCTTGCTTTATATTGCAAGCCAAACCCCAAACCCCAAGGCTGAAGCCATCCTAGTTCGCAAAGATTCTGCCCTTCAATCGGTAGCCGATCTCAAAGGAAAGACCATCGCACTCAACAAAGGCTCGAATGTCCATTTTCTGTTAGTGAAAGCTCTGGCAGACGCAGGTGTGAAATACGAAGATGTCATGCTAAAGTTCTTGCCGCCTGCGGATGCAAGAGCCGCTTTCGAGCAGGGCCGTGTGGATGCTTGGGTGATCTGGGATCCATTTTTTAGCGCCGCGAAGCGAGCGACTGAGGCGCGGGTTCTTAGAGACGGAGAAGGACTTGTTGCCAATCGAGAGTTTTATTTAGCGGCAAAGCCGTTTAATGACAAATATCCTGAGCGAATCAAGACTGTACTTGAAGAAATCAAGAAAGCGGATGTCTGGGCAAAGGAGAACGTCACTGATGCTGCAAAACTTCTCTCGCCGGAACTGGGAATTGATGTGGCAACGCTAGAAGAAGTGCTGCAACGTCGTCCTTCTGGAGTCCAGTCGATCAGTCCAGATATTGTGAAATATCAACAAGACATTGCTAATACGTTTCTCAAATTAAAGCTGCTGCCAAAAGCGATCGACGTAAAAGAAGTGGCTCAAACAACACCATAGAAATCTGAAGAAAACCAGCAAAGAGACAATTCATGCAACTACTTTGGTTTATTCCAACTCACGGAGACGGACACTATCTCGCAAGCGCGATCGGGGGCAGAGCGACGACGTTTCCTTACCTCAAGCAAATTGCTCAAGCAGCCGATGAATTAGGGTTTGCAGGCGCTTTGCTGCCGACAGGTCGTTCCTGTGAAGATGCTTGGGTGCTGGCATCGGCATTAGCCGCTGTAACGCGACAGATGCGATTTTTGGTGGCAATTCGTCCGGGGCTGATGTCGCCGGGGGTAGCTGCAAGAATGGCGGCAACCTTCGATCGAATTTCTGAAGGACGGTTGCTGATCAATGTTGTTACAGGCGGCGATCCCGTCGAACTCGCCGGAGATGGCGTGCATTTAAGCCATGACGATCGCTACCGTTTAACCGATGAATTTCTAACCGTGTGGCGCAAAATCGCCTCCGGAGAAAGTGCAAATTTTCAGGGCGATTATCTTGATGTTCGCGATGGCAAACTACTGTTTCCACCCGTGCAGAACCCCTACCCGCCTTTGTGGTTTGGCGGATCGTCTCCCATTGCTCAAGAGATTGCTGCAAAGCATGTGGATGTCTATCTGACGTGGGGTGAACCACCGGAGCGAGTCGCAGAAAAAATTGCTTCAGTTCGCCAGTTAGCAGAGGCAGAAGGGCGAACCTTACGGTTTGGCATTCGGCTACATGTGATTGTGCGAGAAACCGAAGATGAGGCTTGGGCGGCGGCAAATCGGTTAATTCGCTATGTCGATGAAAGCGCGATCGCAACTGCCCAAAAAGTTTATGCTCGAATGGATTCAGAAGGTCAACGCCGAATGACTCAGCTACATGACGGTAGCCGTGAAGCGTTAGAAATTAGTCCAAACTTGTGGGCTGGTGTAGGTTTGGTACGAGGGGGCGCAGGCACAGCGTTAGTCGGTGATCCCGATACTGTTGCTGCTCGTATGTTGGAATATGTTGACTTAGGGATTGAAACTTTTATTCTCTCTGGCTATCCCCATTTAGAAGAAGCGTATCGTGTAGCTGAACTGCTTTTTCCTCGATTGCCATTGGAGAATTTGCCCAAGCGTGAAGAGCAGCACGTCATTAGTCCGTTTGGGGAAATCGTCGCAAATGAGAAATTTTCATTGCAATCTAGAAAAGCTGCTGCCACAGTAGATTGACCCAAAGATTGTCCCAAATCTAGACTGACCCAAAACTTTATCCCTTAAAAAGGGCTACTATATGAAAAAACGATTCAACAAACGACTTGATCAACTCATCCCTTGGGGCGTTCCCATTCTGCTGATTGTGATTTGGCAGTTATTGGCACAGGTTGGCTGGCTTTCAACTCGTATCTTGCCTGCACCGACTGCCGTTTTGCTGGCCGGAATTCGTTTAGCAAGTACTGGGGAACTGTGGCAGCATCTTAGCGTGAGCGCAAGCCGTGCCGTGACTGGCTTCCTAATTGGTGGCGGAATTGGGTTCACACTAGGCATCATCAATGGCGTTTCTAATGTATCTGAAAAACTGTTAGATACCTCATTGCAGATGTTACGAAATGTTCCTCATCTCGCCATGATTCCCTTAGTGATTTTATGGTTTGGAATCGGTGAAGAAGCAAAGTTATTTCTAGTTTCGCTTGGGGTTTTATTTCCGGTTTATCTCAACACCTTCCATGGCGTTCGCACTGTTGATCCTGGGCTGTTGGAAATGGGTAAAGTCTATGGATTAAAGCCCTGGGAATTATTTCTGCAAGTTATTCTTCCCAATGCATTACCTTCTATTTTGATTGGGGTAAGGTTTTCACTAGGAATTACTTGGTTAACCCTGATTGTTGCAGAAACGATCGCAGCCGATTCAGGCATTGGCTACCTAGCGATGAATGCTCGCGAATTTATGCAAACCGATGTGGTCGTCTTTAGCATTCTCATCTATGCCTTACTTGGCAAACTTGCAGATTCAATGGCGAAGTTTTTTGAAGCGAGATTGTTAGCGTGGCATCCCAGTTACCAGTTAACTTAGATGACACTTTGAATTGCACACATTCCATTACAGGGGTTAACAAGGGGTTTTGTCCGATGACATCAATTAATGGAGCCGATTTAAAGGTTCTAAACCTCACCAAGCGATTTGGCGATCAGCAGGTGTTGCGGGAAGTCGATTTAGAAGTGATGCCAGGAGAGTTTATTGCGATCGTTGGACGCAGTGGTTGTGGAAAAAGCACGCTACTGCGCCTCGTTGCGGGCTTAGACCGTCCTTCAGAGGGTAGAGTGCTGGTGAATGGAACTCCCGTGCGACGTGTCGATCCATCAGCACGAATGATGTTCCAAGATGCGCGGCTTCTGATGTGGAAACGAGTGCTAGAAAATGTTGGATTAGGCTTACGAAATAACTGGCGAAGTAAAGCGAAATGGGCGCTTCAGCAAGTTGGACTAGCAGATCGAGCAAAGGAGTATCCCGCTGTGCTTTCTGGCGGGCAGCGTCAACGGGTGGCACTTGCTAGAGCGTTGGTCAGTGAACCTCGTCTGTTACTGCTAGATGAGCCGCTGGGTGCATTGGATGCTCTAACGCGAATTGAAATGCAGCAGTTAATCGAACAGCTTTGGCAGGAGCAGCAATTTACCGCCTTGCTGGTGACTCATGATGTCGAGGAAGCAGTGACCTTAGCCGATCGCGTCATCCTGATTGAATCCGGTCAAATCGTGATGAATATACCGATTGTGCTTTCCCGTCCGCGCCACCGCGGAGATGCTGCATTTGCCGCGATCGCTGATCACATTCTCAAACGGATTCTTAATAAAGCAGATGTTGATCAAGACCATACAGAAAGCAGTCAAGAACTTGTGCTTCATTAACTCGCTTCAGACTAGCGTGATGGATTTTTATCAGCAGGATCTAAAGTGTCGGTTCAGGCGCGTTGAACTATTTTTGTTCTCCACTTGCCAGTAGCAAATGGGTTAACTCCTGACCCATTTGCTACTTCTCTCTTCTGCCAATCTGATTCATCACCGAAATTGTGTAACGCAATACTTCTAAAAAGGCTATGCCATGATTGGAAATTTAGAGCGAGAACTTGACATTTCTCTAACATCCGAAGATCACTATGTTTACCCGCAAAGAGTTTACCCACAAAGAGCGAAAGCTCAACTTACTCAGATTGCTCAGACAACTGACTTTACCGCGATGGCTGGCAACGTTTGCACTTATTCTTTACGTTGGCTTTCTAGGAAGCTGCGATCGCTCCAATCTAAAAGTGGTTCGGCTAGATACCATTTGGATTGACTATGCGTACTACAGTCCTGTAAGCCTTGCTTTAAAAGGAAAACACTGGCTGGAGGAGAAATTAACTGAAAACGTTAAATGCGGGAAGAACGGCAACGGATTGTGCAAAATCCGAATAAGTGAATCAAATAAGTGAAAGCAAATTCTAGTAAAAGAAGCTATTTTGTCGAGCACATTAGAGAGCTGCTGCAAGCTGTTGAAACCAAATTAGACATTCATCTCTAAACAATGCTGAGAGTATGTGACGGAACGACTTACTTTCACGAACTAAACCGCGATCGCGGTTTAGGTGAACACAATTTTAATTAGCTACAAGACCGAATCTAATGCTCGTTTCAAATGCTTCTAGATCTTGCAATATGACCCATGTTCGTGTTCATATCAGCATTCCCCATCAGTATCAGCAAGAACCGATTATTTCTCGCCTGATTTCTGAGCATAGTCTAGTGGTTAATATTACTGGCGCGATCGTAGGAACTAATCTTCATGAGAAAGGGCTGTTCGACCTAGAGCTGAATGGAACTCCTGAGAAAATTTGCAGCGGTTTGTTATACCTACAAACCTTAGGCATCAAACTGATTGGAAAACCAAATGCTGAAGGAGATAGCTGGCACTACTAATTTCAGGCGATGCGGGAGTAGTGAGAGAAAAATTCGATAGCATAACGATTCGATAGCATAACTACCCTGTCACATCTAAAGAGATCAGATTCCAGCAACATCCGAAGTCTACGCTTCTGCAGAATCTCGATGTTGAATCGATCGCAGATCTAAGAGCAAAACCTCCATGTACAATGCCAAATTAAATGAAATCGAGACAACATCCGTGTCATCAAGCCAGCTTGCCCGCTGCTCGCTTGATGAATCCAATCAGCATGATAAGATGTGGGCGAAGTTCTGCCGGTCTTCCATACTTTCAGTTTTCTGAGAATGCGCGACTCTAATTTCTGGAAGCGTCCAACCTCCTTTCTTAGCTTCCTCCAACAGTTTTTGATTGCCCGTTGGCGATCGCTACTTCTGCTTCTAATGGGTGTCTGTTTGCCATTACTCGTCTTTGAGCAGCTTGCGATCGTGATTTGGCAAAACCAAATTAGCTTTCCTTGGGATATTCCTATCCTATTCGCTGTTCATTCTGCTGCAACACCTCAACTCGATGTATTTGCAAAAATATTTACTAAACTGGGTGTATTTTGGGGAGTGACTCCGGTTGCAACAATCGTTGGCATCAGCTTGTTGAAGTTGAAGCGATGGCGATCGCTCACGTACTTATTAACGACACTGTTGGGCAGTGTTATCATCAACCGCACAGCAAAAGAATTTATGCATCGTGTGCGTCCGCATCTATGGAACTCGCTCAAGTCCGAATTTGATTATAGCTTTCCCAGCGGTCATGCGATGTCGAGCATGAGCCTGATTGCTGCATTGGTAGTTTTGACATGGGGAACAGCTTGGTGCGGATGGGTGCTAGGCATTGGTGGATTGTTTGTCATAACGATCGGCTGGACTCGGCTTTATCTCGGCGTTCATTTTCCTAGTGATATTTTGGCAGGATGGTTAGTGTCACTCGCTTGGGCGATCGGGGTCAGCCTAATTATTCGACCGCATTTGGTCAAGCCAACTTCAATGGATGAGAAAACCAGCGAAACAGCATTGACCGTTGATGAGGTGGAAGAAGCCCAGGCAAAGTAGATTAACGACAAAGATTAAAGATAATCTACGTTTGATAAGTAGAGATGCAATTAAGGTATCTCTACTATTTTTTTGTCTTTCCTCAGCAAATTGGTTCACCGTTCTTGGCTTAATCACTTCTACTTATCGTTTTAAGAAAAAAGAACGTTTGCTTCTATAAATCTATCCGCTTAAAGTAAAGCCATGTTCAGTCAAGCAAGTCAATTAGATGAAAGCGTAGAGTGAAAAAGCGTGTAACACTCGATGAAGTTTAAGCGCAACGCTTGAGAAATGCCAATTTTAGTAATCTAAGCGTTCATCTAAAAATTGACTTTTGAAAGTTTCTAACTGAGATTGTCATAGATTGTTCAAAGCTAATTTCGAACAAAAGCAACGTTCCTGCAATCGGTCAATTGAACTCTAATTTCAACGAGGTACTCCATGAATTCAACGAAGCAGAAAACACAATGTCAAACACCATCCATCTGTGAGAATCAGTTGAACTTAGAGCAATCTGATCAAAAAAATGAATCATTTGGACAGCGCCTTGCTGATGCAATGGCAGCTAGAGTTGGCTCCTGGGCATTCATCGGTGCTCAAAGCGTGGTTCTCGCAGGATGGATTGGCGCAAACAGCTTGCCTGGAGTTCCTCACTGGGACGAGTCACCCTTCATTCTGCTCAATTTAGTATTTTCCTTTGCCTCAGCTTACACCGCTCCTGTTGTGTTGATGAGTCAGAATCGTCAATCGGACGAAGATCGCAAAAGTGCTGCAATTAACCACAAGATCAACCTAAAAGCTGACCAGAGCATCGAGTTGCTACATCAAAAAATGGATGACTTGCAATTAGCGCTTCGGTCAACTTCGCAGGAATCGCGCCAAATTTCAGAACTGATGGATGTGTTAAAGCAACAACAGGCCGCTCATGCAGCACCAATGGTTCATGTTCCGTCGCGAAGCTACCTCACAAGCGAAGCAAACCTAAGCGTTGAACCCACAGAATCGCTGAGAGATGATCGTAAGCCTAAAGAGCCTTCGGTGATGCTTGTTCCATCTGTTCTTAATTCTCAGTATTTAACAGAGATCAGTTCCTTAGCAGATTCTCACTTGCAAACAAAACACAAGTTCTCTATTGCAATGAGCGATGAACAAAGCACTAACTCTGTTCAGGTTAATGAAACTCGCACAGAACAGCAAGGTGAATAGCAATGAATGAGCTCATCACAGCAATTCCTACAGGAATCACTGCTTTCATTGCAACTAACTTAGATGACATTGTGATTCTGCTCCTGTTCTTTTCTCAGATTAATGCAGTATTCCGCCGCCGCCACATTATCATAGGTCAATATCTCGGATTTGCGACGCTAGTGTTAGCTAGTCTTCCAGGCTTCTTTGGTGGTTTAGTGTTTCCACGCGATTGGGTAGGCATGTTAGGAATTCTTCCGATCGCGATTGGAATGAGTCGGCTGCTAACTCCGAATACGGATGAACCTGAAAACGAGTCTGAAACAGCACAAGCTGAAAATTCTACCTTAGCTATGCTGTTCTCCCCCCAAAGTTACAGTGTCGCTGCCGTAACGTTTGCCAATGGTGGCGATAATGTCGGAATTTATGTTCCCTTGTTTGCTAACTGCACTTGGGACAGTCTACTTGTGATTTTGGGAGTGTTTTTCTCGATGGTGAGCCTTTGGTGTTATGCCGCGTATCAACTGATTCGGGTGCCTGCGATCGCAGATACACTCGCCCGCTATGGCAATCATCTTGTTCCCTTCGTCCTAATCGGATTGGGTGTTCTGATTCTAATCGACAGCCATACGCTAGAAAATCGGGGTTTAGCGGCTCTAACGCTAGTGATTGTAGGGCTGTGGTTTTTGAAATTAGTCAGAACCCTAGGCTCTGGTGCAGTTGTCATGCTACAAGTCGAAAAAATTAGCACCCTTCGCAGATCTTTCTTGTCATTCCTCTTTCTTCATTCCTAAAAGGAGACGCTCATGAGATTCCTCAAGTTTGTTGTAGTTGCTTTAGTGATGTTGGTAAACTTTGCGATCGCTTCTCCTTCATGGGCAGGTAAAGATTTCACTAAAGGTGCAGACTACGCTGAAGTAACACAGTCGATCAATCAACTCTTGCAGTCAAAGAACACGTCTGAACAACTCGGTTACACGCAAGAAGAATTGCAACAGAGATTAGCAGAGCTACAGCTTCAGCAACACATCATGCAAACGGCGACAAAGCGAGCGCAATGCCGCAATGAAACTGGACACACGCTTGCCGTTTATGCCAATCTGCCCAAAAAATCTCCGACTTCTCTTTACTTTCTTGGATCGGGAAAAATTACAGACGATGATTGGGATTGTGATGGCGTCTACTTGCCCAGCGGAACAAGCGTAGCGATCTCTCCCAATCAATCTGAACAAACGCTCACAGCCCCTTCTGCCCTTAAGATTGTTGACGGCACGCACTTGGTGACCCGAGCCAATCCGCAGACAGGTGCGATCGAATTCAATACCTTTCCTGCCAAGACGTTTCAAGCAGGACAAGTCAATTGGGCAATTCCAAACTGGTCTCAAACAGAGATTGATGCAAAACCGCTCAGCAAGGAAATCTTGGACTAAAAGTGTTTTAACGCCGAACGTAGCCGTTGTAGATCGCTGTGAAGATTGCCCTCACTCTAAATCCTTCTGAAACGTGGCAGAAGAATTTAGCTGAGGGAAAGCCAAATTTATAGCTTTCCCTCAGCCGTGTTGCCCATCTCAGCAAGCTATTATGTCTCGTCATCGCCTTCAAATCATCCCCCATTTAGATTACGCAGAATTAACTCGGCGCTATGAAATGTGCCGAAGTTTAAAAACTAAGAGCTATTGGTTAGCTATCAAGCTTTTAAGTTATTCAGAAGAAACAATGACGGTTGAGCAAGTTGCTGAAGCTGTAGGATTCTCAGCAGATTGGGTTCGTAAATTAGCTCATCGCTATAATCGATTGGGACCTGTATCTCTTACAGATAGCTATCAGCGCCAGAACCGAAAAAACCGTCGTTCTCACTCTTCAAGTTCTGGTTAAAATAGCCTCTAATTCTATAGCTAAAATGTTCAATTAGCTGAGGTTATTATTTCAAAAAAAAAGAACATTTGATTCTATGAATATCGTTGGTTACAGTGAAGCTGTGCTGGTTAGAAGTACAAATTAGCTCGCTCAACACAGTTTTTTTGCTTTCTGTACTTTGGCTCAAGTGTCTTTCAATTTACGAGGTGCCCAATATGAAACTTTTGAAAATCACGCTGGTAATCGTGGTGTTTCTAGTTAATCTCACAATCGCTTCTCCTTCTTGGGCGGATCGCCCTAAAGTCAGCAAAAATGCAGACTACGTTCAAGTGACAAAAACGCTCGATCGCTTACTTCAAGAACGAGAATCGGACGGTTCTACACCCGCCTTGAAGCAACAAATTGATGAATTACAACTTCAGAAAGCTGCGATCGCGTCAGGAGTTACGTGGGGACAGTGCCGCAATGAAACAGGAAACACGTTAGCGATCTATGGTCCCGCTTCAGAAGAATCGAAGTTTACAAACGGGACACTTTACTTCTTGGCCGATGGACAAACCACACCCGACAACTGGGATTGCGCTGGAGTCTATCTACCCAGTGGAATCAAAGCAGCAGGAATTGATTCTACCACTGCCTCCGTGTTCAAAATTATGGATGGCACTCAGCTTATAGCGAAACGTAATTCTGATACAGGAGAAATTGTCTTTAATGTTCCACCATTGAAAGATTTCAAAGAAGGTGAAACTACCTCAATCCCCAGTATCTCGCAAACATTTATCAACTCACGCATTCCTAGTACTCTGTCTGCCGAAGAGCTAGACGATTAAAGCGGGTCATAAGTTTAATACAGCTAGTAGTCAGAAGAGATTTTGATTGCTGGCTCTTAATTTTTTAACTATCCTAAAAGCTCAATCTATGGCAACTCTAAATTAGTTGTGAGCAGAATTCTAGCCCCACATATATCAGCCCTTACATGGATCCTTGAACCGAATTAAACAATTTAGCAAACGCTGTAACAAGCTTTTTAGAAATCCAGTGAATCTGTAGAAACATCAGACAAACCACCGTCAAAAACATGATTCCCAGGATAGGCAAAAGCGCTTTCGTATGCCACCATCGGCGCTTGCCCCAAGCAATTCCAAACTGCAAAAGCGTTCTGCTTTGGAACTTGGTAGCGTCTGAGCGATCGAGTTCAAGTGCAATTGGCTTTGCTAAACTCCCAAAGATCATCATTTCAATTTCTCCAATCAAGACTATCCGGCTTCAATCTACGGTAAATTTATCGGTTTATTGTAGATTCATTCAGGATGTCACAATTCAAGTTAAAGAACAAGCAAAATTTGTACTTGTTCTTTAACTTGAACTATGCGATACTAACAAACCGGCTTAAAATACCAAACACCGCTAGGCTTACCGTAGACTAGAACAATTTGAGTTTATAAATAGCAGCTTTTAGCTCTATGTTTATCTGCATTCAGTAGCAAAGTAGAGAGAATTAACGCAGACGCATAAAGCGTTGAGGCTGCATTATTCTTTTCTGACTCGTTACGCTAATGGTTGGTAAGCCGTGGCATTAAGAATAGTGTGTCGCTTGTATTAAAGCTTGTTTTATTAACAGCGTTTTTAGCTCAGTTAGGTCAGGATTAACCCTAACGAACATAAGAGCCGCTAAATGTAATACATAACCGCGGGCTGTCGTCGATTGTTACGCTTGTCTAATAAGTCTTGTAGCGTATATTGCTCTAACACTGCATTGCTCGCTTGCTTTGCCTCTTGCCAAATCTTTAAGACTTCAAAACTTGTGACAGTTTTGAGGGTAACGCCATTCTCCAGGTCTAGAACATCTTCTCCCTGCATACAGCTTACGATGCCCAACAAGGTTACATGCCTAGGCTCTCTAGCCAGTAAATAGCCTCCGTTCTTGCCCCGCTCACTAACAATTAACCCAGAGCGCCTAAGTGCCGCTAATACCTGCTCTAGGTAGCGCTCAGGAATGTTTTGCAAAGCCGCAATCTGTCGAATATGGAGAGGAGCCTCGCCACTGTTGTAGTTAGATGCTAGCTCTAACATCGCTAAAAGCGCGTATTCACTTCTACATGATAGTTCCAGAAACATGGTGAAGCTGAAGAGATAGTGGATTCAAGCTACTTCAAACCTGCATTCTGTCGAGGACTGAATTTGATCTCACAGTCAGAAATTCTCAGAATTCTTCTCTAGAGTAAATACCTTTTTCAATAAATTCAAATATCTTTCTTTTTCAAAACAATCACTAAAATTTATCATAAAACTGGTATCAATCCCAGATTAAACGAATCTACTTTCAGTCCGCGATCGCGGCCTTCTGCCGCGTTAGATAATTTAGTGCAAGGACCGAGATTCGAAGCAAAATTAAGAGAAGTGCATTGATTAGATGTAGTACATCGGATCGGTTTGCCCAAGCAGGTCACGTCGTTGGCACAAGTCTTGAAGCGTATAGCGGCTCAGAACCTCTTGTGCAGATTGAGTTGCTTGTTGCCAAGCTTCGTAGACTAAATCTTTTTCAATCGTGGCAGTTTGAGAAGATTCTGGTTCTCTCGCCTGCTCTCCTTCTAGAATCATTAAGATTTCCAATATTGTAATCTGCCGCGGTTCACGAGCCAGGACATAGCCTCCCTTCGCTCCTCGCTGGCTCTGAACAATTCCCTCGCGCCGTAAACTGGTGAAAATTTGTTCTAAATACCGTTCTGGAATCGGTTGTTTTGCCGTAATCTCACTGATCTTGAGTGGATTTTTTGCAGATGCATGAGTCGCGAGTTCCATCAACGCTAGCAGGGCATATTGCATTCTTGAAGACATTTCCACGGGATTGCTATAGAAGTAAAGATTTTGGCTGAAATTGAATATACTACGGTTAACCGATAAGATTTTGGTAGATTAATACAATCCTAGAGTTTAAACCGCTTTAGGCTAGGGCAATATTGAGACTTTTCATAGATTCAGATCAACACGTTATTCCCAATTCTACATGATAAGTACGGTAACTTGATCGAGTTAACGTACTTATTGCGGATAGTAGATAATTTGATTGTGAAAAAGCAAAACACGTTAGCCAGACGCTACTCACCCGGTTCTGTTGCAAATTTTTTGAAGTGACAAACAAAGTGTGCTAATTGTTTTGTCTTAAGCACTCACTCCAAAGATTGCTTCAATGAATCTTGCTTGAGCCACACTGTCCCCTGGTATGTTGAGATTGTGGTAGACCGATGTCCTCAAGGTTGCATAAAACCGTAGAAAAGCTTGGGTCACCACACCTTCTCGAAGTGCTGGGTAATGTCCTAGAGGTGTTGTTTGCGCTTAAATGGATAGTCCAAACGCAACTCGTTGCCTTCGGCTCACGCGAAGCGTGCATGATGAATAGCCCGATGACTACATCATGCAACCACTCGGATCTAGAAAAACAAATGGTTTTGCGAGCTAATCGCTTAATTCGAGTTCGCAACGTTAAATGTTTGCGCTCAATCGTCTGAGTATTCACCTTGCCCACGGTATGAAACACGGGTTCGACATGGCGCTCATAGGCTCCCCAGCCATCGGTGTAAAACTGGGTAATCCCGAAAGGTTCAAGTAGCGCTTTCAGTTCGAGAAAGGCTGCATCTTTGTGTTCTGCCAACACATACGCCAACACTGCTCCCGTCGTGTGGTCAATCGCGTGCCAGAGCCACCGTTGTTGTCGCTTGGAACCCACAAAGCTCCACATTTCATCTAGTTCTGCTTCCGTATCTTCCCACTGACAAAGATTTACGATGGTTTGAGTTGGCTCTAGTTGGGCAAGACGCGCTTCATTCACCGCTTTCAGTTTTGGGCTTTTTTTTGAGCTGTTCAATTACGGTCGTCGGACTGATTCTCAGCACACGGGCGGTGTCTCGGATGCCACTGCCATTGGTTGCCATGTCTGCGATCTGCTGCTTCACTTCGGGTAGATAGCCTCGATACGCATACTGCCGGATGAAGGTGCGTCGAGAACAATTCAGATTCCGACACTTGTAGCGTTGTTTGCCTTCTTCCAACTGACCATGCTTGACCACATCTTCACTGCCACAGCTAGGACAAAGAATGGGTTCGACAACCATGAGAGAGATCCTGGTTTGAAAACGTCTCTTCCATTATTCCTTATTCCACAGGTCTAGAACACGACCAAGACGTGGCAGGGCTGTTTCATTGTAGAAGAGGAAATATGCGCTGGAGTTGATTCGCCAACT
>NZ_JCACCM010000076.1:0-36557 GCF_059501405.1 Myxacorys sp. | reverse complement strand
CGGTTTAGGTTTAGCGTATTCAGCCCAACTTCACACAATTATCAACACAACCTAGGTTGTCTAACTTTGTATTAAACAATATTGACACAGTGTTGACATAAATTTCACTGCCGAACGTACTACTCAGACGCCTTCTAGTAGGCATCTGGGCAAGCTGTAGCAGTTTTCAGTCTGCCATATGGTGACGGATCGGATCGCGGCTTCTGGGGCATACTTAAAGGGCACAGTATGACTCAGAGTGTTAGTCAAAGTATGGTCGTTTTGATGGAACTTTATTTTGATAAAACTTTAGTTTGTACAAACGCTCTTGAACTTTGCAACTCTGTTTGAGGCATAGAGGAAGTTTGAGGCATAGAGGAACCGCTCTAGAGTTTGGCAGAGCCAATCGCAGCTTCGAGAATCACGACTATGAACCAGCCGTCCGCCTCTGACTCAATCGATCCGTCTACGCCAATTGCATCGACAGAATCGACCATCGAAAATGTGCTTCAAAAGCTTCCTCCCGAAGCAAAGCAGTGGGCGGAGCGTTTGCCTTGGAACGAGCGACGCTATGTGTTATCGCTGTGTCATTTGCTGTGTGCAGCGGCACCCGACGTGCAAGCCGAATTCTTAGATGAATATACGGCGAATGGGTTAATTGCAAGACTTGTCAATAATCGTGAGATCAAACAAAAAGTTAGAGACAATCTGAAGCGGTTCCGGATTTCAACAGAATTAACCGAAGCGTTGGTCAGAGGCTACATCCGACAGTTTTACATTCATTCGGCTCAAGATGCGCGGCGGCAGCCCGATCTGTTTCTCGAATCGGCACTGCGAATTGTGGCAAGTACCGAGGAACGCAACAACATTTTTAACTACATTTTGGGATTTGAACTGATCAAAATGATGTTTGGAATGAGTTGGCTACAACACGAACGTCTATACCGACTTCAACGCAATCAGGAAGACTTCGTTGAGATGTACATCAAGCCGATTCAACATACGCATCGCCTCAATCAGATCATCACGCCTAGAGACGAAAAGCTATTTTTTGCGCGGCGCGACTATTTTGTACAAAAGCCAGATATTTCTGACAAAAAACTGGTTGAACTTGCGATCGCAACCTTCACAACTGCTGCTACAACCAGCTTTGGCTTCTCAATTATCCGCCATCCCAAAGCGCTCTCATTTAACTACGACTTCATCTATGAACTCGATCAAGACGCTATCTTCTCTTAATCTTTTCTATTAATCTTTCAGAAAGAAGTTTTAAAGTGCTTGGGACTAACCCACTCGAATAAAATTTGAGCGAGTTAGTCCCAAGAGAATTACGTTGTTCAACAATTGATTATCCAACAATTGAGTTGTTCAACAATTATCCCAACAGATAGGCCGATCGCATTGCCCAAATAATCAACACGGCAATACTTCCCAAAATCATAACGGCAGAAGCCGTAACTACAATTGGGCTATCTGCTCCATCAAACTTCATGATTCCACGGTTTAGGTCTGACATGATGGTTTGCAACTCCTCTCAAGCAGTGGTACGGTAGGTGACTGGTTTTACAGTAGCCAACAATTCGAGTTGACTAACCCATTCTGAAGCATTATTTTAGCTTTTACCTCCTATTAGGGGCAGTAATTGATCAAAATTTGTCAAAACTTTTTGTACTGAAATGCTCTACACCAGACAAGATAGGAAAGCACAAGTGCAAACGTTGACTTAATGAAATGGTTCTTACTGATTAGCGCGGCGCTGATTGCCGTCTTGATTTTGGTCGAGATGGGGCTGCGAGCGCGCTTTGGGTTTGGCAATCCGCTGCTTTACGTGCCGGATGCTGAGATCGGATATCTGCTTGCACCTAATCAAACCGTGCGTCGCTTTGGTAACCGAACCTCGATCAATCAATACTCTATGCGGAGTGCTGAACTTAGCGATCGCTCCTCCAACCGAACGCGAGTGCTGATGATTGGAGACTCGATTGTGAATGGAGGCTGGTGGACAGATCAGCCCGATATTTTATCTGAACTGGTGGCAAGACCTTGGAACGGCAAGCTGGAGGTACTGAATGCATCCGCAAATTCTTGGGGTCCGCGTAACGAGTTAGCATATCTGAGACGATTTGGGGTGTTTGAGGCGCAAGCGATCGTACTGGTGATCAACACCGATGATCTGTTTGCCACGACTCCATCGCCTTTAGGGGTTGGGCGCGATCGCAACTATCCCGATCGCCCGCCGCTCCTCGCCCTGACTGAAGTTTTCACTCGGTACATTCTGCCCGCTCCACAACTGCCGTTGGAGTTGCAGAAACTTCAGACGGAGGGGGGCGATCGCGTCGGAGCTAACCTGGAGGCGATTGAGCAAATTCATGCGATCGCTACTCAAGCGAATGCTCAATTTTTGCTGCTGATGACGCCTCTGCTAAGAGAAATTGGTCAACCCGGTTCCCGCGATTATGAAATAACGGCTCGTAAGCGCCTTCTAGAATTTACTGGAGCAAACCGCATAGCTTATATCGACGTTCTGCCGATTTTTAACCAAGCGCCTACCCCTAAAGATCTCTATCAAGACCACATCCATCTCAGTGCTCGTGGCAATGCGCTTTTAAGTACTCAGATTAATCAATGGCTAAAAAAAAGGTTGACAGAATAAACGTTAGCCGAGATCTCAAGGATCGTTTATCTTTTTCTCTGCGTCTATATTATTGGGAATCCTGAAACTCGTCAGTGAATTATTTATGTACTAGCGTTTCGGAGGTAAAACAGCATGGCTTTAACTGGAATTGATGTCTCGGCTTACCAAGAAAACGTAGACTGGGCAACCGTTGCCAGTCAAGGAATTTATTATGCCTTTGCTAAAGCAACCGAAGGGGCAACGAGTAACGATCCCTTATTTGTCCGAAACTGGAAGGGCATTCGCTCTGTGGGCATCGTTCGAGGCGCGTACCATTTTTTCCGCCCCGGACGCGATCCTGCTGCGCAAGCGGCCAACTTTATGCAAACTGTTGGCAAAATCGAGCCGTTTGACTTACCACCCGTGTTGGACTTAGAAATTACGGACGGTTTAGATACGAGAACTATCATCGATCGCGCCCTCAAATGGCTGTCTATTATCGAGGACAAAACGGGACGCAAACCTTTGCTCTACACGTTTCCCAGCTTTTGGGAAGATAAGCTTGGCAGTCCTGCTAGCTTTGCAGAATATCCTCTATGGATCGCAAATTTTGGAACCCGGACACCTTTTGTGCCCAGAACCTGGAAAACCTGGACGTTTCACCAGTATTCTGAAACGGGTGTTCTCCGCGGCATTGTGGGCAACGTTGACCTGAACCAGTTTGCTGGCACTCTAGACAACTTGCAAGCTTTGCTCAAGGGTCGGATTCCGCTACGTCAAACCTATGTCGGAAATGTCGTGAAAGAGCTGCAGCAGTTGCTCAAGGGCAAAGGGTTTGATGTCGGGACGCCAGATGGTGATTTTGGGTCTAAGACCAAAGCCGCTATAATTGCCTTTCAAAAGTCTAGAAATTTAGTGGCAGATGGCATTGTTGGGGCAACAACATGGGCAGCGCTAGAGGGCGCAACGCCGACTCCAACACCGACCCCGACTCCAACACCGACCCCGACTCCAACGCCGACTCCTGCTCCAGTTCCTGCGCTGTCGCCGCTGACATTAGTTAATGTTTGCAAGTACTATCAATCGTTACCCAGCCAAGATCAAGCCCTCAATTGGTTACAAGGTCAAATTCCGAAAGCAACCCTTGAGGAATTTACGCGACGGTGGAGACAGTGAACCGGCTATTCAGGCTGAGCAGAGACATTAGCAACGAATAGGCAGCAGATGTAGCGGATGAGCTTTCTGCTGCCGATATAAATTATTAGCTTTCGTTGTCGTGCAAAACTTAGCAGCCGATATCGCACTCCAATTCAACCACTAACCCGGAGTTTGGCAGAGCGATCGGTTGGTTGAAATACACCATTGTTGTGGTTGCATTTTCCTCGAAGCCAATCCGCTTGTAAAACTCTTGCTGATTGGTCGTCATTAGATAGACGCGCTCTACCCGACAGACGTGAGGATGGCTCAGCACGGTTTGTACCAGTTTGCGTCCGAGTCCTGCACCCTGATAGTCTGGATGAACCACAACGTCCCAAATTGTGGCGCGATAAATGCCGTCTGAAGTAGCTCTAGCAAAGCCGATCAGATGATCATGATCCCAAGCTGAAATGACGGGATTACTGTTTGCGATCGCGAGTGCTAAATCTTCTCGCTTGCGATCGCGTGCCCAAAACGCCGCAACCTGAAATAATGCTTGAAGCTGATCGAGATGAAGTTCTGAGCCGCGATTCGCGCTAGGCTCAATGCAGGCATTCTGCAATCTTGTAGAATCGCGAAACTGAATATGACGACAATCCATGCTCAACGCATCCTGTTCTGACAACTAGACCAAGGCAATTAAGCGATTACCTTCCCTTGGTTTTACCCAACTTTAAGCGAAGAATCGGTATCAAAATTCTCACTTTAGATCTAAATAATTTCTTTATATCGTTGATGGAAGCAAATAGTGGAAACTTAGCCGATTCTAAAAAGTTGCGCTCTGCGCTAATCGCCCTCCTGCTTGCGAAACTTCCTGTCTATTTTCTTGGTCAAACCTTTTCGGTGCTTTACTCAAACCGCTCTCAACCGTCTTTGTAGGTGTCCATGCCCATGTCAAACTCTGCTAACGGTTCGCTACAGCCTCGCCGCCTGAGACTCCGCAAACGTCCTATGATTTTGATCGGCTTGCTCTTGGCATGGAGTTTGGCATTGGGTCTAGGGTTTGCAACCGTCATTGCTCCGTCACCGTCTGTTGCGGCTGACCCTGTTGCAGCTAGCGCAACGCCCAACTCAGTTGGAACCGTAGACATCATTCCTCAGCGCTATCAGCTTGGACAACAGCTTTACCTAGAAAACTGTGCGACCTGTCATATTGGAGTTCCGCCTGGGCTGTTGCCAACCCAAACCTGGCGAGAATTACTGCGCGATCCTCAACACTACGGAGCCGAGCTTCAGCCCTTGGTTGACCCACCTCGTTACCTAGTTTGGAATTACTTACAGTTCGCCTCTCGGCTAGTGGCGGCAGATGAAAAAGTGCCTTACCGAGTTGCCGACTCGAAATATTTCAAAGTCTTGCATCCAAAAGTAGAGCTACCCCAAAAAGCAACCCTTGCAACCTGTATCACTTGTCATCCAGGCACAAATCAGTTCAATTTTAGAAGCCTCACTCCAAATTGGGAGAATGCACCATGAACTTTAGAGATGAACTTTAGAGATGAACGCATCGAGCAAATCTTCGTCTGAGTCTGTCAGCATCTCTTTTATCTTGCCGAATGAGTTAACAGTTATGACTTCAATTTAGGAGTGAAACGTCCTACGATCGACTTTACGAAGTTTCAAACGATCGCGCCGACAGTTTGTATTCTCGCTGCTCCATTTCGGTAATACGTACCATCTCGTCGCGGCTTCGATCGGATGGGCTTAAGCCAAAATGATAAGATTGGTATACCTTAGATGAGTTCTAAGGGTCGGATGTCATTAGCTTTGTGGCACGTTACTAATAGCTGCATCCGAAGATTCGATTCCCTACCCTGATTCAAACCCGCTAACTTCCTCTCATGCTTAAAACTCTGCTGGGCGACCCCAATGCTCGTAAAGTCAAGAAATATCAGCCATTAGTGGCTGAGATTAATCTTTTAGAAGAAGAGATTAAACCGCTCTCGGATGACGAATTGGCGGCAAAAACCGCAGAATTTAAGCAACGGCTGGCAAAAGCAAGAAACGAGAACGAAGAAAAGCAAATTCTCGATGATATTTTGCCAGAAGCTTTTGCGGTAGTGCGAGAGGCAGGGATTCGGGTGCTAGGCATGCGGCACTTTGATGTGCAGCTAATCGGTGGTATGGTGCTGCACGATGGTCAGATTGCAGAGATGAAAACCGGAGAAGGAAAAACGCTGGTTTCGACGCTGCCTGCCTATCTCAATGCGCTCTTGGGACGCGGGGTTCACGTTGTCACCGTCAACGATTATCTTGCCCGTCGTGACGCCGAGTGGATGGGACAAATTCACCGCTTTTTGGGCTTGAGCGTGGGGCTGATTCAGCAAAATATGAGTCCTCCCGAACGCAAGCGTAACTACGCCTGTGACATCACCTACGCCACCAACAGCGAACTGGGATTTGATTATCTGCGCGACAACATGGCAACCTCAATGGAGGAAGTGGTGCAGCGATCGTTCCAATATTGCGTCATTGACGAAGTAGACTCGGTGCTCATCGATGAAGCCCGGACACCGCTCATCATCTCAGGTCAGGTGGAGCGTCCAACGGAGAAATATTTGCAGGCTGCCGCGATCGCACGTGCCCTCAACAAAGAAGACCACTACGAAGTTGATGAGAAACAGCGAAACATTCTTGTCACTGACGAAGGCTTTATTCAAGCTGAGCAACTGCTTGGCGTCACCGATCTCTTCGATCCACAAGATCCTTGGGCGCACTACATTTTCAATGCGATTAAAGCGAAAGAACTGTTTATCAAAGACGTGAACTATATCGTTCGCGGTGACGAAGTCGTGATCGTCGATGAATTCACGGGTCGAGTCATGCCCGGACGCCGTTGGAGCGATGGACTCCACCAGGCGATCGAAGCCAAAGAAAATGTCGATATTCAAAACGAAACCCAAACGCTCGCCACAATCACCTATCAAAATTTCTTCTTGCTCTATCCCAAACTGGCGGGGATGACGGGAACCGCCAAGACTGAAGAAGCGGAATTCGAGAAGATTTACAAGCTGGAAGTGACGATCGTTCCCACAAACCGGAAGACGCAGCGTAAAGACATTGCCGACCAAGTCTATAAAACTGAAGAAGCAAAGTGGAACGCGATCGCGCTAGAGTGCGCCCAGATGCACCAAATCGGTCGCCCCGTTCTGGTTGGAACCACCAGCGTTGAAAAATCAGAACTCCTGTCAGGGCTACTCGCGGCACAAGACGTACCGCATAACCTGCTCAATGCGAAGCCAGAAAACGTCGAGCGAGAATCTGAAATCGTCGCTCAAGCCGGACGAAAAGGTAAAGTGACGATCGCGACCAACATGGCAGGGCGCGGAACAGACATCATCTTGGGCGGTAACTCCGACTATATGGCACGGCTCAAGATTCGGGAATACTTCATGCCCCGCATTGTGCAGCCTGAGGATGAAGATGAATTTTCGGCAGGTCAAGGCTTTGCCGATCCGCGCACAGGCGGACAAGGCTTTGCCACCACGAAAAAGGTCAAAACCTGGAAAGTCACTTCGGATATCTATCCAACAGCGCTGTCACGAGAGACGGAACAAGCCCTCAAAGATGCGGTAATGCTGGCGGTGCAGCAGTACGGAGAGCGCAGCCTACCGGAACTTGAAGCCGAAGACAAGATTGCAACGGCGGCGGAAAAAGCGCCGACAAGCGATCCGGCCATTCAGCGACTGCGCGAAGTGTATCGGATGATTCGCAAGGAGTACGATGCCTTCACCGATACGGAACACGCAGAAGTCGTCAATTTAGGCGGCTTGCATGTGATTGGAACGGAGCGTCATGAGTCTCGTCGAATTGATAACCAGTTGCGCGGACGGGCAGGACGGCAAGGGGATCCGGGTTCGACTCGATTCTTCCTTAGTTTGCAGGATAACTTGCTGCGAATCTTTGGCGGCGATCGCGTGGCAGGCTTAATGAATGCCTTCCGCGTCGAAGAAGATATGCCGATCGAGTCGGGGATGTTGACGCGATCGCTTGAAGGCGCTCAAAAGAAAGTCGAAACTTACTACTACGACATCCGTAAGCAGGTGTTTGAGTATGACGAAGTGATGAACAATCAGCGTCGTGCCATCTATGCTGAGCGTCGTCGTGTGCTTGAAGGCCAAGACCTTAAAGAACAGGTGGTGAAGTATGGCGAACTGACGATGGACGACATCGTGACCGCCTATGTCAATCCTGAACTGCCGCCCGAAGAGTGGGAACTCGATAAGCTCGTCAGCAAGGTCCAAGAGTTTGTCTACCTGCTAAGCGATTTGGAACCCGATCAAATGGCCGATATGAGCGTTGGCGAAATCAGAACCTTTTTGCATGAGCAAGTCCGCATTGCCTATGACCTCAAAGAAGCTGAAGTCGATGCGCTTCAACCTGGTTTGATGCGTCAGGCAGAGCGTTTCTTCATTCTCAACCGCATTGACACGCTCTGGCGCGAACATCTCCAATCAATGGATGGGCTGCGTGAGTCGGTCGGTTTGCGCGGATATGGACAAAAAGATCCGCTGATCGAGTACAAGAGCGAAGGCTATGAACTGTTCCTCGAAATGATGATTAACATTCGTCGAGATGTGGTCTACTCGCTGTTTCAGTTTCAACCGCAACCGCAACCGCAATTAGAGGTCGAGGTGCTTTAATCCCATCGGTTTCAAACCCTTCTTCAATCTCTGAAGAAGGGTTTTTTAGAAGTCAATGCAAAATAATCGCTACAACCTGTCGATCGATTTAAAGGGTATGGTCTTGCCTACGATCGCAGATCTTTCAGTTCTTGGTCTACCACTGCTCTTAGCTTGCTATGAAAGTCTGAGCGAACAGGAGTTGGCGTAAACTGGTGAATTGGTAAATGACTATCATCTATAACTTCTGTGTCATTAGACAGAAGTTCTTCTGAAGCGGCACTAGGAATACTAACGCCATTTTCTGATTCAGCACTATCCGGCTCGAAATTAATTTGAGAGCTAGAAGGCGCAGTTGGGGCGTGATGGTCTGCGATCGCTGCTTCGCTTCTCTCTATCGGAACCGCTCGCTGCCGAGCGTCTTCCATCAGCAATTTTGTTCCCGCTTCTGAAGAAGCATTCAGGTGAGAAGTTGCTTGATTGATCAGCGCTTCCATCCCTTCTTGCACTTGAGCGAGCGATCGTAACGGTAATGCTTCAACCGGATCTAACGAACGGTCTTGCTCCACTTCAGGAGCGGGTAACTCCGATTCGACTTCTTCTATCGGAGCGTCATAAAGCGGCTCATCGTGCTGTTGCTCTGCCAAAGCAGACCAGGCAGGCGGTCTGAATGGCTCAACTTCGGGAGGTGGGCTAGGCGCAGGCAGTGCAGGCAGCGTTGCTTCTTCTGGAAACGGGGCAACGGGAGTCACCGCTAACTTGCGAGGCGACTGAGCCAAATTGCGGGGAAATTTGTGACAAACGAGCCGTTCAAACTCATAGCTAAAGTGATAGCAAGGCTGCTTGCGCCGTTGCCATAGTTTCAAAATCTGCTCGACCGAAACGGCTTTGTAGCGTCCTTGGTACAACGCTTCGATCACCGCCCATCGAATCCAGCCTGCCGAATAGTCCTTGAGCCATTGATCTAGCAGTTGCGGTGCTGTCCGACTGCCCAAATCAAAACTGTAGTGGGTGAGGAGATCGATCGCATGGGCGGTTGCAGTCTTATCTTCAAATGTTCCTTTTGCCGGGTTTGTCATAAGCATTTTTGAAAAGGCAAAAGGTCGAAGGAGAACGGTAGCGTTCTTCTTTTTCCCTTTACTTAATTTTAATTAAGTCAGTACTCCTAGAATAAGCAATCTTGAAGCGCGCGATCGCAGCGTTTCTTGATTTCCTATCTAAAGTCTGATTGGGGTCTTATTCTGGTAATTGTTGCACACCTCCCTGCACAGGTCTCACGCCGCTTCCTTGAAACGGCTCAGTGCCGCCACCTGTCCAGTTAAAGTCGCTGATTTGCAAATTGACCGAACCGAGTTGCAAAACTGGGTTATAGCGCAAAGCAACACTGTAAGTGCGGCGACTGTATTCCAAGATGTAGTCGGTGCTAATTTCTCGCCCAGTTTGAACGTTGTAACTGGTCTGAAATCCAATCCGAAGCGGACCGTAGAGTTGTTGAGTAATTCCGGCAGAAAGAATGCGATCGTCGGCAATGCGATCAAATAAGAAGGGCGATGACCCATCGCGGAAGGCTTGTGTGTAAGAGATGTTGAATGCAGTGTAGTCTAAAAAGTTTCGAGAGAAATGGCCAAATTGACCGAGCAAACTAACAGTCGCATTCACGCTATTTTGCACATCACCATTGCTATATGCAGAGGTCACGCCTGTAACGCCCGTTCCCAAAGCGAGGTAAGGCACAATGGGTACAGGTGAGTAGCGCAATCCCTCGGTTGCGGTAGCGGGTAAACCTTTTCCTTGCCACAGTAGAAAGCCTCGACTGAGCGCGGCACTAGCTTGAAACCGGCTCAGACTGACTCGATTGTTACGACGGTCTGCAGAGAGCAACTCCGGTCGATCGGTGTCTGCATTGACAAACTGATAGCCGACTTGGTAACTCGCATTAATGCCTGTGTTGCCAAGGGCGATCGTCGGGGAGTAGAACAACGCGCCGACGCTGCTTTGAACATCTTGAAACCCGAGCGAATTGTTGAATAAGCGATTGCGATAACTCGCTTCTAAACTGAGCGTATGGGTTCCAATCAGTTGCTGTGCCCGCAGACTGCCCCGTAGATTATCTTCAATTTTGCCAAAGTCAAAGCTGGTTAAGACCACATCGCCTCGAATTGCCGTCCGTGGTGAGAGCGGAGCTGTCAACCGCGTTCTCAAGCCAAACAAATCGGCAAGTCCATTGCCACCTTGAATGGCGCGTTGCACAAAAAACTGAGGCGTAACCGTAAATTGAATTGGGCCGGGCGGAAACACCTCGACACTGCGCTCAACAAATACGCCACCGCGATCGTCGCCATCTATTCCAAGGTTAATTCCGGTGGCTTGACGCTGATTGCGATCTAAGATAACTCGATTTCGCAGCAGAGGTAGGGAGAAGCGTTGATCGAACACAAGGCGGGCGCGTGAGGCTCGCAGTTCATCCCGCAGAGGAGAAAGCCGGGTTAGTGTTGCCAGATCGGTGCGAAGCTCAAGTTCGGGCGGCGAGAAGGGATCGTTAGTAATGCGAACATTTCGCGCTTGCCATCCTTCTGGGTAAAACTCAATTTGCTCGGCTTCAAACCGTAGCCGACTGACGGTTCCGTTGCTTTCAGGAATGGCCGCGACGCCTCCTGAGGTACGCCTTCTTGACCCTAGCGCAATGCCGACCGATCCTTGGCGGCTAACTCCCTGAGGAGGTTGATTGACCGTCAAGCGATCGCCGACTGACCCCGGCGGAATAGAGCCTGCTGTAATGTCAGTGGGCAGGTTGGGGTTAAAGTCCGTCTGGGTCGAAGGTAAATAGATCTCACCACTAGCTTGCTCGACCGTGCCTTCTTCTTGAATTAAGTTGTAGCGGAAGCGTTGACCTCGCAGCACTTGGTCGCCGCGCGTCAAGATGACGTTTCCCTCGGCAACGGTAAGCCGGTTGACAAGATTGGCTTGCAGCCGATCGGCAGTCAGTAGCGCGCCTCGAAATCTGAGCGAAACCTTTCCTTCGGCGGTAAAGATTTGGCGGCGTTCGTCGTAGTCTTGTCGATCGGCTCTTAGCTCCAAATATCCCTGGTTGTTGAGTTGCTGCGTTGGGACGTTGGGTGCAGGTGTAGTTGGAGACGGACTTGGTGTAGGAGCAGGCGTAGGCGTGACCGGACTTGGGGTTATCGGTGCAGGAGCAGGCGTAGGCGTGACTGGGCTGGGGGTTGCCGGCGCAGGCGTAGACGGGGTTGAAGCAGGAGGTAGGGGTGTTGTCGGTTGAGGGACTTGAGACGGCGGTAAAGGCGTAGAAGGAGACGGAGTAGGCACAGATTGAGCGCTTCTCTGTTCGCCTGGTTCAAGCGCAACGGCGCGTGTTGGGGGTGTGACTGGCGGGTTCAACGCTTCCGCTCTCCGCAGTACTTTTGCGCTTTTCCATTGGGAAAGCGACAGGGGAGATGATTCTGGCGGTGTCGGTTGAGCGAGCCTTTCCTCTAAAGTTGTACTTTGCGCCAATTGCACAATGTCTGATGAGTGAGGTAGAGAGGCAATTGGCTTAGAGGGACGCTCAGAGGTTCGGACGATCGCAGGAGGCTCAGGAGGCGGAACCGGGTAGGGCATAGAGTAATTTGTAAGTCGTAAGTCGTAAATGTATTAGCTATGACGGTGCAGTGAGAAACCGAATAAGTTGTAATCCGTAATTGGTAATTTGTCTATAGGAACGGCGAGGTTAAAAATTTAGAGACTACCTATGCTAACTGAAGTTCCAACCGTCATTTATCGTTCACCAAAGCGTGTGAACTGAAGCTTAGCTCTACTGGCAAACTAAACTTTCAAAGCAAACTAAACGTTCAAACTCTGAATGCTAACTCCATAAAAAGAGGGCAGATAAACTGCCCCCAAAACCTCGCACACGAGGATGAATTACTCTAAGTCTCGGCGGTTAGGATTCCGCGAGGGGTCATTCGACAGGAAGCCGAAAATAAATAGACCCACAAAAAATGCCACAGTGATGTAAACAATGACCTTGAGCGTGATCATAACTGAATAACTCCAGGGGTTATGAAAGGCTTTGATAAATTCCGTCTGAACGGCAAGCGTGTTTCTATCTTACAGGAGTGCTGTACCGTTTTTAAGCGCCTATGACTCTCGCGCTGTTAACCAATTCCAAACGGCAATGAGTTTTGCTTCAACCCAAGAAATGAGATGATCTAACCAGTTCATCACTCTCTGCACGGGGGATTTGACATAGCCTGCTGCGATCGCGTCTGTCTCGATCCAATCCGGTGTATGGGTAGCCGAATGGGACGTGTAGGTAGCTAAGCGCTCCTCAACTTCAGATTGAGTCGGATTGATGGATGCGGGCGCAGTGATCTCGACGTGACTAGGCTGACGATCGCGGCTGGTGAGATTACCCTTTTCAATCGGGTCGTCTACCTTCAACTCGTCGGGTTGATGGACGACAACCGAGGTTCGAGCGTTGAAGTAGCGCTGCAACCATTGCTTAAACGAGCCACCGAGAGAAATTCTGGGACGGGGGGTAAGGCGGGGTTTAGTCTGAGAAGTAGCTCCGGGTAGCAGAACCTCTTGAGCGAGCGGCTCTGCTAAAGTTCCAGAAATTGCCACCGCTTGAGCCGAGGTTGGGTAAGCAGGTGGACGACCAAACAGATCCGACCACGATAACCAATTGGACTTTGCGGTGAGTTGAGGATCAGATGCTTCTGTTGTGCCACCGAGATAGGGATAGGACGGGGCAAAGCGTCGGTCTTGTCCGCCGAAGAAGTAGTGAATGGCTGCCCAAACCAGGGCTTCTAGGTCTGTCCATCTCGGAAGTTGACCGAACGCGGTCTTTAAGTCGCCAGCGCTTGGAAGTTTTGGCGGAGTCACGTTCCAGCTAATGTCTGACCCGCTGATATCAGGGACAAACCAATCTAGCCCAGTTGAAGACTGAATAACGGTTCCATCGGGGTCGTAAGTTGTAACCAGGGCGGATTCTTGAAATAGGTTAGTCGCGATCGCAATCGGTCCAGTCTGCACCCAGGCCATGAGTTGCCGGAAGATGCGGACGGGAGCCAGGATCGTCGGGCGATCGCCGGGAAGCGGTAGCGGTGAGGACGCACCCAAGGATTGCTGCTTGCACCAATGGCGGTAGAGGGCAAGCTCGAAAATAATGCGCTGCTGGATCTGGTGCTGTTGGTCGGGCGTGAGCGTGTCGAGAATGACGTTGCCGTTTAGGATCAGCACAAGGTTTCGCGTATCGAGCAGGGATGCGATCGCTTGAATCGGCAAGTGCGGCTTAACGGTCGCGGTTTCGGAGGATTGAGCCGCGACCGACGTTAAAGACTTTGAGGTGATGGGGGCGGAGGAAACGTCTGCTAGAGCATCGGAGAGGTTGACCGAAGCAGGTGATAAGAAGCGGCGAACGACGGTGACGGGCAGTAGCAGGAAGTCCAGAATGCTGCGGGGTTGCTCGACCGTGACTGGCGGTTTATGGAGTTCAGGCTGCATGGCTTGCGCAACTGCCAATAACACTCGCTGAATCGATGTGTCACTTTCAAGACGCTCTGGCGGTGCTGAATGAGGAGAGCCTTGACCAACCTTCAGGCTGAAAGCTGCTCGTTGTACGGTCTGCTTCAGTTGGCGTCCGACCAGTCGTGTCGTCTGGTAAACGGCATACACTGGATAGAGCAAAATCTGAGCGCTCCAGAGCGTGGTGAGTTTTGCTTGTCTCAACAACACACTCGTTTTGTCCGCAATCTTCTGTCGTTGACGGGACAGAAAACTGAGGAGATGACTTTGATAGCGACCGTTAGAAGCCATAGACTTAGGGGGCGGTGAAGTCGTCACTGTAGCGCTCCCCTATCATATTCGACTTTATGCTGGACTCTGCGAATCAATCTGTTATTTCTGGCGTCATCAATCATTTGCGTCAACTGGCTCAACGAGACGTGCAGACCGATTGGAAGATCTGCGGTCGCGATTGTGACATTACAGAGTTACCGGCTCAATCATTCGAGACAGGTGAACTGAATGAGAAGGGCTATCTCGTTTGGGAGAAAGGGTGCAAGGTGCGCTGGTTTTACCAAGAATTTCGGTTGCCAGAAGATGTGCAGGGCTATCCAGTGGATGGGCTAACGCTGCGACTAGCGCTGACGTGGTGGGCAGAGTTTGCCGAAGTCTTCGTTAACGGCGAAAAAGTTCAGGAAGGCGATTTGTTTGATCACTCCTGTCGCGTGGTGCTGAGTCAGCAGGTGGTTCCGGGGGAAGTCGTCCGCGTCGGAATTCGGCTCGTGAGTCCGGGGCACGACATCGGCGGACTGATGAAGTCGCGACTAATATACGAATCGGACTATGACGATATTGATCCGGGCTTCGTTGCCGATGAACTAGCAGTGCTGCAAAGTTATTTAGAAACGTTTGCGCCGGAGAAGTTGGCAACCGTTGAAGCGCAAATCGGGCAGTTTGATTGGTTAGACGTGAGCGATCGCTCTAGATTGAACGGCGCGCTGCAAAAATTGCGCGATCGCCTCCACTCCTTCAGTCCCCGCCTCAAACAGCACACCGTCTTTATGGTGGGTCACGCACATCTGGATATGGCTTGGCTGTGGGATGTAGAGGAAACCTGGAGAGCCGCTGAACGCACGTTTAATTCAGTCTTGAATTTACAAACCAAATTTCCAGACCTCACATTCTGTCATTCAACGCCTGCTCTCTATCAGTGGATTGAGCAAAACCGTCCTGAACTGTTCGCTCAGATTCAAGAGCGGGTAAAAGACGGACGCTGGGAAGTGATCGGCGGGCTGTGGGTTGAGCCAGAGATGAACCTGATTAGCGGGGAAGCGATCGCGCGTCACATCCTCTATGGTCAGCGCTACTACCAAGAAAAGTTTGGCGAGATTAACCGTGTAGCATGGTTGCCTGACACATTTGGATTTAACTGGCAGTTACCCCAACTCCTCAAGCAGGGAGGAATGGATTACTTCGTCACTCAAAAATTCCGCTGGAACGATACGAACAAATACCCCCACGAAGTGTTTCAGTGGCAAGCTCCAGATGGAAGCACGGTGTTTAGTCTGATGTCTTCTCCGATTGGTGAGGGCATTGACCCGATCGCACTGTCTACCTATGCCTGGGAATGGTTTAGGCGAACTGGTTCAACCGATTGTCTTTGGCTTCCAGGCGTGGGAGATCATGGAGGAGGCCCAACTCGTGACATGCTAACGATCTCGCAACGATGGGAGAAGTCTCCGTTTTTCCCGACGTTAAAATTTACAATCGCGTTGAAGTATTTGGAATCGTTGGAGAGCCGAAGTGCTGAATCGCTGAACTCAAAAGGTGGGGTGTCCCACCTCGAACATTCATCAACCCACCTCGAACATTCACCAACCCACCTCGAACATTCGGCGATGAATGATCAACATTCAAGCGCGATGCTTTTAGGTTCAACGATGAATGATCAACATTCAACGACGAACCTCGAAGGTTCAAGCGTGAACCTCAAACATTCAACGACGAATGATCAACATTCAAGCGCGATGCTTTTAGGTTCAACGACGAACCTCGGAGATTCAACGACGAATGATCAACATTCAAGCGTGAACCTCAAACATTCAAGCGCGAACCTCAGAGGTTCAACAACGAATGATCAAACATCTAGCCCGATTCCAATTTGGAACGACGAGCTTTATTTAGAATTCCATCGCGGCTGTTACACCACGCACGGCGATCAAAAACGCTTCAATCGCGACTGTGAAGTCATGCTGTATCAAGCGGAACTGCTCTCCTCTCTGGCTACGATCGCCACCGGAGCGCCCTACCCCAAAGCAGACCTAGAACGCGCTTGGAAGCAGGTTTTGTTTAACCAATTTCACGACATTTTGCCCGGTTCTTCGATTCCCCAAGTCTTCATCGATGCCAATGCAGCGTGGGAGAGCGCTTTGGCATCGTGTCTAACCCTCTGTTCCGATGCTAAAGATGCGATCGCAACTCACATTCGCCTCCCATCACCCCCTCATCCCGACGCTCAACTGATCGTCGTGTTCAATTTGCTGAGTTGGGAGCGCTCCGAAACGGTCGCAATGGCTGTGCCACAGCACGCAACCATACATCACTGGCGAGTCTACGACCTAGATGGGCAAGAGCTTCGCGATCAGAGTAATTATGCCTATCCCCCGAATCAAAAGATTGACGGGCATTCCATCGCCTTTTTAGCCGAGCATATTCCTGCGATCGGCTATCGCTGCTTTTGGCTTTGCCCGATCGAAGCCGAGCTAAAAAAACTCACCGTCCAGCAACCCGAATACGTTTTAGAGAATGAGTTTCTGCGCGTCACCGTCGATCCAAACACAGGCGATCTGGCGAGTATATTTGACAAGCAACATCAGCACGAAGTCCTCAGCCATCCTGGAAACCAACTCCAAGCCTTTCGCGACGAAGGGCAATATTGGGATGCTTGGAATATCGATCCAAACTACGCCCAGCATCCTCTACCTCCTGCAAAACTTCTAGACATCAGCATCGATCGCGATGATCTGTGGAGTCGTCACATTCATCCCGACGGAAAACTATTTGAATCGCGAATTCGAGTCACCCGACAAATTGGACACTCCATCTTTAAGCAGGTCTACCGTCTTAAATACAATTCGCCTGCTCTAGAAATCGCTACGGCTGTAAATTGGCAAGAACGCCATGTCGTTGTGAAAGCCGCATTTCCGCTAACGGTCAACGCCGACCATGCTACTTATGAGATTGCTTGCGGTGCGATTACGCGAACCACAACTCCAAAAACCGAGCAAGAAAAAGCCCAATGGGAAGCGTCTGCCTTGGGTTGGGCGGACTTAAGCGATGAAGACTACGGCGTTAGCATTCTAAGCGATTGTAAACATGGCTATGACTGCAAGCCCAATCAAATCCGTCTCACCTTACTGCGAGGTTCCGAATTTCCCGATCCAGAAGCAGACCTTGGGCATCACGAATTCACCTACGCGATCTATCCTCACGCTGGCGACTGGCGATCGGCACAAACGGTGCGAAAAAGCCGCGAACTGAGTCAACCATTACACGCTGTAAGACTCAATCCTAATCCTGAAGGCACGCTTCCGCCCGTTGCCTCGCTCCTCGATCTGCAATCCGAAAACTTAATCCTGACCGCTCTCAAGCAATCCGAAGACAATCCTAATGTTTGGATTCTCCGCTGTTACGAATGTCACGGCAAACCTACCGATCTCAAGCTCAAAAGCGACCTTGGCCTTACGATTGGCTCTGCTAAGCTACTTATCGCTCACTCCGTCGATCTCCTCGAGCGCCCCGATCCACCATCCGCTACATCCGCGACTAAATCCGCTGCCACCCGAATCCAGCCCTGGCAAATCCGGACCTTCGCCCTAAACATGTCACCCTAAACCCACACGGACAAAAAACCGACAAAAATTAAGGGTGCGCCGAAACACACCCACACTCTTAGTCCTCATGATCCTCAAACGGATCATCTAGCGCCTGAGACGGCGGACCAAACGCTGTATAGACTGCATACCCCGTGATACCAATCACCACCGCGCAGATCGAAATGTTAAGAGCTATTGCAGGTTCCATAACGCGATTCAATTTATGAGAAGGATTCCTCTATACTATTACAAAGAATTTACAAATTCTGTCGAGACTATCGTTTTAAGGTGAGCCAATGGCACAACGCACTCGGTTGGGAGATGTTCTAAAACCCCTTAATTCCGAATACGGAAAAGTCGTTCCGGGCTGGGGAACTACGCCTCTAATGGGCGTTTTCATGGCATTGTTCCTCGTCTTTTTGCTGATCATTCTGCAAATCTACAACTCCTCGCTGATTTTGAACGACTTCAGCGTTGACTGGAGAAGCTTAGGCGGCTAAGGTTGTCATCACTGCTTGAATTTGCTAGTGCATGTTGAAATCCCAGCTAGTCTGGGATTTTTTTGTGAGGAATGTGAGTTGGCTTTGTCACGTTGGGAAGAGGTTCGAGAAGTCAATTAGATCGCTCGTTTAGTGTTGGATCGAACACCTTGCGAATCGCAAGACGAATCAAAGGATCGCGCGTCGAGTTGATCGGATGAAATGGCGATTACCCTTTCGGGAACGGCGAAGCGATCGCGCGAAGCGCTAAAATCTCGATACTCTCTTCCCTGCTGCTCCATGCCTCAGTACATTCTGAAACGGCTTCTCGGTCTTGTTCCGGTTTTATTTGGCATTACGCTGGCCGTTTTTCTACTGTTGCGCTTAATTCCTGGCGATCCCGCGATCGTGCTTGCCGGAGAACGAGCAACGCCAGACCAAGTTGAAGCGCTACGCAACCAGTTAGGACTAAATCAACCTCTGGTGTTTCAGTATTTCGCGTTTTTAGGAAATCTGCTGCGGCTGAATCTCGGTAATAGTTTGATCAGTGGAATTCCGATTTTAGAAGAGATTCGATCGCGGTGGACAGCCACCTTTGAGCTTGCGATCGCAGCGATGATTGTTGCTGTTCTGTTCGGCATTCCATTAGGCGTTTTAGCCGCCGTCAACAAAAATCGATGGCTCGATCAACTCACGATGGGCGGTTCGCTAGTCGGAGTGTCACTACCCGTGTATTGGTTGGGACTGCTGCTTATCTATCTATTCTCGATCACATTACAGTGGTTGCCTCCGAGCGGACGCATTGGAGTTGAAAGCGGCTTAAGCTTTCAGCCAGTGACTGGATTCTATGTTTTAGATGCCTTGCTCAGATTCAATCTGCCCGTTTTGGCAGATGTCCTCGCGCATCTGATCTTGCCTGCCTTAACCTTAGGCACCATCCCGCTCGCGATCGTGGCTCGCATTACCCGCAGCACAATGCTAGATGTGCTAGGTCAAGACTACATCCGCACCGCAAAAGCGAAAGGCTTGCCCGATCGATTAGTCGTGTTTCGTCATGCCCTCAAGAATGCTTTGCTTCCCATCAACACCACGATTGGGCTCCAGTTCGGAACACTTCTGGGTGGCGCAATTCTGACCGAAACAATTTTTTCTTGGTCAGGCATCGGGTCTTGGATTTACGAAGGAATTTTGGCGCGAGATTATCCCGTTGTGCAGGGCGGAGTTGTGTTTGTCGCGATCGTCTTTGTGTTCATTAATTTGCTGGTCGATCTCTCGTATGCGTTGGTTGATCCGCGAGTTCAGTTCCGTTAATCCCTGCTTACATATAATTCTTGCATACATAGCGGATGAAGGGATAATGTGAATCGTTCATCTGCTATGTACGCTATCGAATCCGTTGTCAATCAAGAATAGGACACAGTAATTTGAGTGAACGCTAGTCAGCGTCAATCAGACAACAGCCCCGAAGCAACGCGGCACTCTCAGGAATCAGAACGTCTTGCAGCTTATAGACCTCTTGTAAAATCGCTAATTCGCGACCATACTCCTGCTGAACCGTTGAAAGCATAGAGTTCTCATTCGCCGCCGATTTCAGTAGATGCAGCGCCATGTTAATGCTAGAGAGCGGATTGCGTAACTCTTGATAAAAATGGTTGAGCAACCCATCGCGCGTGCCAGACGTTTGGATCGCTTCCGGTGCTTGACTCAATTCTGAGCGATCGCGCTGGTTTGCAACAGCAGGTCTACCCAATTGGCTGTAGCGTTGAAGCAAAGCTTGGTGCTTCGCGAGGCGTCCAGAAATTGCTCCCAACAGTTCAACGGCTGTACAAGGTTTCGTTAGATAGTCATCTGCCCCCAACTCCATGCCTTGGCGAATGTCAACCTTCGTGGTTCTAGCACTGAGAAAAATAAAGGGAATGCTGGCGGTATCAGACGATTGCCGAAGATTGGTAAGCACACCATAGCCATCTAGCTCAGGCATCTGAATATCACACAGAATCAAATCAGGATGGTACTCATGCGCGAGGTTGACTCCAACAGTGCCGTTCTCACCTCCAATGCTATGAAAGCCTTCTGCCTCTAGCAGATCGAGAATTGACTCCCGGACAGCTTGCTCATCTTCAATGACGAGGATTGTTTTCATGCGCTGTGTCTAACGGTAGCGTTACAGTGAATAGTGTTCCCTGACCTTCGGCGCTTTCAACAGAAATTGTGCCCAAGTGTAGATCAACGCACTGTTTTACAATTGATAGCCCCAAGCCTGTGCCTGGAATGGTCTTGGCATTGCTCGCTCGGTAGAAGGACTGAAAAAGATTGGCATGGTCAGCCTGAGGAATACCAATGCCCTGATCCTGAATGCGAAACGTGACCGATTTAGAATCGCGGCTGAGCGTAAAGTCGATCGGCTCGCCTGGTATCGAGTATTTAATCGCATTTGACAGCAAATTGACCAAAATGTGGCGCAAGAGACGCTCGTCTAGACAGGGCAAGCCTAAAGGCGGTTGAGATGGCAAATCATCGAGGTGACTCAATTGAATTGGGCAAACCTGTTCAGCAGGCTGAATCTCATCTACGATGTCTTGGCAGAATTGGAGGACATCGAGTTCGTGAGGGGAATAGCTCAACTTGCCCGCTTCGGTCTCTGCCAGCGTTAGAACATCGGTGAGAAGTTGGTTCATCCGCTTGACCGAAAGTTGAATTCGCTCTAGATAAACATCTCGTTTTTCAGGCGTCAGTTGAGCGCTGTAACGCTGAATCAATTCGGTGGAAAACAGAATGGCGTTGAGCGGATTGCGAAACTCATGGGAGACGACCGAGACAAACCGGGATTTCAATTCATTCAGTTCTTTTTCTCGCTTCAGCGCCGCCTGAATCGCGGCTTCTGCTTGATGACGAGATAGCGCAATTTCGATGGTTGTAATCAGTTCTCGATCTTCAAACGGTTTGAGAATGTAGCCAAATGGCTCTGATATTTTGGCGCGGCGAAGCGTGTTCTCGTCGGCGTGGGCGGTGAGATACACGACAGGAACCTGAAATTCGGCGCGAATTTGTTCGGCGGTCTCGACCCCATCGCGATCGCCGCGAATCCGAATATCCATCAGCACGATGTCTGGGTTCAGCGTTGCTACCGCCTCTAGCGCTTCGGTGGCAGATGTTGCGATCGCAGCAACTTCGTAGCCTGCGGTTTGTAAGCTGATTTGAATATCTAGCGCAATAATACTTTCGTCTTCGACGATGAGAACAGTTGAAAGTGGCATGATCACCCTTTAGATTTCGACTCCGCAAACGCGATCGTAAAGCGGGTTCCTTGGCTCTGATCAAGGTAGATAACACCTTGTATCTGCTTGGTTAAGTTGCAAACTAACTGCAAACCAAGAGATTTTGTTTTGCGAAAATCTACATAGTCGGGAAAGCCAACTCCAGTATCTTCAACAACTAAAATGTACTGATTTTCAGGCTCGGCGCGCAAGCGGATGCCGATTCTACCAGGCTGTGATTCTGAGAAAGCATACTTCAACGAATTGGAAACCAACTCATTGATGATCAGCCCGCAGGGAATAGCAGTATCAATGCTAAGACGGACTTCGTCTATTTGAAGATCGAGTTCAACCACTCGCGAACTCATGGAGTAAGACCGGAGCAAGTCAGTGACTAAATTACGAATATACTCGGCAAAGTCGGTCTTGGCTAAATCTTCAGATTGGTATAATTTTTCATGAATCAGCGCCATCGCTCGCACTCGATTTTGGCTGACTTTAAATACCTCTAGCGTTTGCTCATCGTTGATGTAACCCGCTTGCAGTTTTAGCAGACTTGAGATCACCTGCAAATTGTTTTTAACGCGATGATGAATTTCCTTCAGCATCACTTCTTTTTCATCCAGTGAGGCGCGAATTTGATCTTCTGCCCACTTGCGATCGCTGATGTCTACGACCGAGCCAATGATCTCCACTGGATTGTGATTGCGATCGCGAAACAGTTTCATCCCGTCGCGCAACCAGCGGTAGGAGCCGTCTTGATGCAGAAAGCGATATTCACAGGTTAATTCACCCGTCTCTAGGAGCCGAGGCAGCGTGTTGACGACCTGGGGCAGATCATCGGGATGAATATGATCGACCCAGAAATGTGAATCTTTGAGATATTGCCAAATCTCGTATCCAAGCTGTTGAGTAACATTTTCACTCACAAACGTACAAGCCCGATTGGGCGTGGGCTGACAGGTGTAGATCACCGATGGATTAGATGACAGCAGATATTTCAGGCGTGCCTGGGCGGCCATGAGCGTTCGCTCTGACCACTTGCGATCGTTAATATCGCGCTGCAAGGCGACAAAGTGAGTTACGTTGTCGTCGGAATTGATAATCGGCACGATCGTCAAATCTACCCAAAACTCTGTTCCATCTTTGCGATAGTTAATCAGTTCGACTTGCACTGATTTTCGTTGCGATAAGAGCGTCCGAATCCGCGCTAACTGGGCGCGGTTGGTTTTGGGTCCTTGTAAAATTCGTGGGGTTTGACCGAGGATTTCTTCCGACTCAAACCCTGTGATATGGGTGAACGCGGCATTCACATACGTGATGATCGGATTGTCCAAGTCCGCCTCAGTGATCACCACCGCATCGCTGCCGTTGACCACGACCGACTCAAACAGCCGCAAACGATCTTCCGCCCGTTGGCGCTCTTGCTGTGCCTGCGCCTCTTGTAAAACGATCGACAAATAATCTGCCAGTTCAGTCAAGGTTGCAATTTCATGAGTACTCCACTGCCGAGGCTGAGGCGCACTCAAGCTGAGTAGCCCGGTTTGAGTTCCTGAATGCTGGAGCGGAACGGTCAGCAGAGACCGCGTCTTTCGGGCGACCATGCGATCGCAGATCGCCTGCAACAGTGGCTCTTCTTGCACATCTTCAATACTAATTGACTGCCGATGTTCCAACAGCTTGAGATAGTCAGATACCCCCAAATATTCGTCGATTTGGC
Source organism: Myxacorys sp. (assembly GCF_059501405.1). NCBI lineage: Bacteria > Bacillati > Cyanobacteriota > Cyanophyceae > Leptolyngbyales > Leptolyngbyaceae > Myxacorys > Myxacorys sp. Next base: position 13,315 of record NZ_JCACCM010000076.1, on the reverse strand, counting down.
CCTTGAGCGAGGGCATCGTCTCAGGTTGAGCCGAGTGAAGCACCTCGACGCGATCGCGCTCAATGACGCTATACAGCACCCGCACATCGTTGAAGTGGAGCGCGATTTCTTCCACCGTTGCTTCGATCAATTGCATTACCGAGAGCCCAGCAGTGGCTCCCGTGGAAATGCTGTTCATCAATCGTAGGCAAACTTGGCTTTCTCGTAAGCTTTGCTCGATTTGCTTGCGCTGAGTAATTTCCTGCTGGAGTTGCTGGTTGATTGCCTGCAATTCTGAAGTGCGTTCTTCGACACGGCATTCTAATTCGGCTTTAGCGCGGCGTAAAGCTTCTTCTGCCTGAAGCTGAGCCGTGATATCCGTGGCCACACCTACTAATTCCAAAAGTTCGCCCTGCTCGTTGTAAAGAGGCGTCAGGCGATTGTCGAAGAACATGCCCTTTACTTCTAATGTGGAATTAAACGCTTCTTCGGTATCTAGGACTTGTTGGAGGTCAGCCAAAACTTCTGGGTAGTCGCAATAAAGCTCAAAGGCAGTCTGCCCAACCGCCTGACGTGGCTGTAATCCAATCGCTTCTAGTCCTTTCCCCTCAACCAAAGTGAATGTGCCGTCTCGATTGAGCGCATACAAAATGGTGGGTGTATTGGTGACAACCGTTCTTAGCAGCGCTTCACTCTCTGCCAGCGCCGCTTCTGCTCGTTTTTGCTCGGTCACATCCCGGCAGCTAATCACTCTGCCAATCACGCTATCTCCCAGCATTAGAGGTTTAGAGTAACGCTCAATGACGCGATCGTCCTTCAATTCGAGAATAATGTAGCTTTCTAAATCGGGACGTTCGGACTCGGTTTGAAGCTGTTTTAGAAACCGATCGGGCTGTCTTAGTTGCGCGATCGTATAGTCTAGAATCTGCTGATAATTTTTAAAAGAAAGCGCCGTTTCTGGCAACTGCCATTGTTGAATAAACCGGCGATTGAGATTCAAAATATTGTTGAATACATCGAGACTGAGAATGCCATCTGCTGTAGATTCGAGGGTCGTCTGTAGCAGACAAAGCGAGTACTCTAGCGTGGTTTGAGTGTGTTTGCGCTCGGTGATATCGGTCGTCATGACCAAGATGCCCGTGTACTGTCCTCGGGTATCCAAAATTGGGCTGGCAGACATGATCGCCCACAAGTCTTGTCTAGACGGGTGGAGAAGCCTCAAATCCTGCTGTTCTTGAATGCCATAGCGGACGCGATCGAGACTTTTTTGGGCGAGTGCTTTGCTCCTCACATCCACAAAATCTAGAAACGGTTGCCCAATCAACGCTTCAACCGATTGACCCAACATTTGGGCCAATCGATCATTGGCAAACTGGGTGTTTCCCATTGCATCTAGCACCCAGATTCCTTCTGTTGCCGTTTCCATTAAGCGACGGTAGCGAGCTTCGCTTTCTTGCAGCGCCGCTTCTGCTCTTGCACAAGCCAGAAAGGGAAGCGGTTTGGGTTCACCATTAGCAGGCAACTGAGCCAGCCGTTCTTGCTGCAACTGAGCCTGCAGCATCAGAGAGTTGCATTCTGCGCTAATCGTGGCTTCAAGGTCAATCTCGGCTTCAAGATCAATCTTGGTTTGAGAAGGCGGATCATGAGGGCTAATTGCCTCAGAGGGCAGTTGGTTTTGCGAGTTCTTCCGAGCCTGTTGAGTGGTAGATGAGTCCATTGGTTGCATTGCGGTTCCTTAGGAATTACCCTTGCGCGAATCGCGGGCAGCTTGCAGTTTGAATGGGATTGAGGAAATGTCGAGGTCTTCCCCGATAATGAAAATAACCCTGCGATCGTGCCATAGAAATTCCCAAATTTCTCTAGGTAAAACTATCGTAGAGTTAGCTTTGTGTAAGGCTCAAGGTTTGATAATTTGCGTAATTTTACGAATGGAAGCAGTTGCTCAACGGTTAGAACAGTTGGTCAGTCCCGCAGCATTGCTAGCGTGGAATGACGTAGAGGCGTCTCGACAGCAGGCAATTCTACGATCGCTCCGTCCGGGGGCAGCGCCAGACTATGTAGTTTCTCCGAACACCGAAGCAGAATTAGCCTCGGTAATGGAGTTTGCCCACCAGCATCAGTGGCGCGTGCTGCCGATGGGCAGTGGCAGTAAGCTGCATTGGGGCGGATTAGTGTCAGGCATAACGTTGGTGATCAGCACCGAGCGGCTCAATCGGCTGATCGAGCATGCGATCGGAGATCTCACCGTTACCGCAGAGGCAGGGCTGACCTTTGCCGAATTGCAGCAAATCCTTGGTAAAGCCGGACAGTTTCTCGCGATCGATCCCACCGTTTCTTCGGAACGCGCTACATTAGGCGGCATTGTTGCCACTGGGGATGCCGGATCGCTGCGTCATCGCTACCACAGTGTGCGAGACATGCTGTTGGGCGTTACCTTTGTCCGCCATGATGGGCAGATCGTGAAAGCCGGTGGACGGGTTGTTAAAAACGTGGCAGGCTATGACCTGATGAAATTGCTAACGGGTTCTTACGGAACGTTAGGCATCATTACGCAAGTAACATTTCGGGTCTACCCGATTCCGCCTGCCTCTCAAACGGTCGTTTTGACTGGAGACACAACTGGCACAAAGCACCGCCCAGACGGAATTGCGCAAGCCTTGCAAGCCTTACTTGGTTCTGCTCTGAGTCCATCTGTCTTAGATTTGAGGTTAGAGCAAGGACTTCGTTTAGTGGTTCAGTTTCAGAGCGTCTCTGAAAGTGTGAAATTGCAGGTGATGCGGCTAGGTGAAATAGCATCTGCGTTAGACTTATCTGTAGAAAGTTATGTTAACGATGCAGAAGCGGATCTGTGGCAGACATCGAGAGGTTTAATGAGTGACGCATCACAGAGCCATGCAATTCTATGCAAAATTGGAGTAAAGCCTTCTAACGCTGTGGAAGCGCTTTGTGAGATAGAACGTTTAATGCCAACTGCAATTGCCGTGATTCATGCTGGAAGTGGTTTGGGCCAGTTTGTGGTAGAAGGAGTGCGCTCTGTTCAAATTCAAGAGGCGCGATCGCGGCTCCAAGCGTTGGGCGGGTATCTGTCCGTTTTGCAAGCGCCAACACAGCTTAAACAAAGCATCGATATCTGGGGTTACACTGGCAATGCTCTAGAGTTGATGACGCAAGTTAAAAATCAATTTGATTCAGAACACCGATTAAGTCCTCACCGTTTTGTAGGCAATATTTAAGATTTAAGATGCAACCCTCCAACGATTCGACTACCTCTAAACCGTTGACAGCTCTCTTAGCTGAAGGGACAGGTTTTGATGCTCACCATCCTCCCGATCCGTCGCTGATCGATTCTTGCGTTCACTGTGGATTTTGTCTGTCAACCTGTCCGAGCTATCGCGTCATTGGCAAAGAAATGGATTCGCCACGGGGACGAATCTATTTGATGGATAGCATCAACGAAGGAGAAAGCTCACTTTCTAACGCCACCGTGCCGCATTTTGATTCCTGTTTAGGCTGTTTGGCGTGTGTTACCACTTGCCCATCTGGTGTGCAATATGACCAATTAATCGCTGCCACCCGTCCGCAGATCGAGCGCAATTATGAGCGATCGCTAAGCGAAAAAGCATTACGACAGCTAATTTTCTCGGTTTTCCCCTACCCGAATCGAATGAGATCGCTGCTGCGTCCGTTGGGACTATACCAAAAAACAGGATTGCAAAAGGTAGTGCGATCGCTCGGATTTCTGAAACGGATTTCTGCTCAACTCGCCGCAATGGAAGGAATGCTACCGGAAATTCCACCGCAAGCGTTTAAGGATACAATCCCGGCGTTGATTCCGGCTCAGGGAGAGCAACGCTATCGTGTCGGTATGATTCTCGGTTGTGTACAACGGTTGTTCAATCCAGAGGTGAATGATGCAACCGTGAGAGTGCTAACGGCAAATGGCTGTGAAGTGGTTGTGCCACAAACACAAGGCTGCTGTGGGGCGCTGTCTCATCACCAAGGGCAAGCGGAACAGGCAAGGATGTTTGCCCGCCAAATGATAGATAGCTTTGCCGATCTGAATGTAGATGCTGTTCTAATCAATGCTTCAGGTTGCGGGCACACGTTGAAAGAGTATGGTCATATTTTGGAGGATGATCGCGAGTACTGCACGCGAGCGAAGGAATTTGTGAGCAAGGTTAAAGATGTGCAGGAATTTCTCGCTGAGGTTGGACTAACGGCGCAGCGATCGCCACTTCGAGATGAGCTGCTAACCGTGGTGTATCAAGATGCCTGCCACATGCTACACGGGCAGAAAATTAGTGTGCAGCCGCGCCAATTGCTGCGGCAAATTCCGGGAGTGAAACTGCGAGAGCCAATCGATGCGGCGATTTGTTGCGGGAGCGCTGGGGTCTACAACATTCTTCAACCCGAGGTGGCAGAAGAGTTAGGACGGCAAAAGGTTGACAATCTTACGAATACTGGAGCAGACGTGATTGCGTCAGCCAATATTGGCTGCTATGTACAAATTTCAAAACATCTGAAGTTACAAAGTAAACCTGTTCCGGTACTCCATCCGATGCAGTTGCTAGATTATTCAATTCGAGGCGTGAAGCTACCGCTGGGGCAAACGCATGAAAAAAGCGGCGTAGGCTAAGAGCAGCCTCGCGATCGCACAAATCTACGACAACAGGTAGAGAACGAATATGACTAGGTGAGAGATTAATTCTATGACCAGCGATTCTGTAGAACGCCAACCCGTTCGGTTGCCAAAATTACCCAAGCAAGCGATCTTAGCTAAAACCTTTCACTGGATTAATGTTGTTAGCGTATTTATTATGCTGACCAGTGGGTTGCAAATTTACAACGCTAATCCTGTTTTTGGTGGACGACAGGGAATGCACATTTTTCCGTTGTTCACCTTGGGAGGTTGGCTTGCAGGCGGACGCGATTGGCACTTTGCCGCGATGACGCTCTTTGCGCTAAACCTGCTTTGGTATGGACTTTACATCCTAGTGACTCGGCGTTGGAAGCATCGGTTTGTGGGGGGCAATGATGTAAAAGCGTTGCAAGTGGGACGCAACGAAAAACGCAAAGCCTACGCGTGGCATCGCATTGTTTACACCGCGATCGTACCCATCCTTCTCCTAGCGATCTTCACCGGAATTGGCATGTATAAACCCGCACAGTTTTACTGGATCGTCGATGCGTTCGGCGGCTGGGAAGCCTTGCGAATTGTGCATTTTATGACCGTTCCGGCAATCATCGGGTTTGCGATCGCGCACTCCCTCCTCGCCCTCAAAGTCGGCGGCACACAGCTTATAGAATCGATGTTCTGGTAACTCTATAGTTCTGGTAACAAAGTTTCAGTAACAAAGTTTCAGTAACAAAATAAATCTTCATCCCTCATCCCTCATCCATGCTCCGTCGTCAATTTCTCCACCTCACTGGACTTTCTAGCACAGGGCTTCTTCTGTCGGGCTGCGGCGCAAGCTACCTTGCCGATGTCGCCGGAACGCTCACCGAGCCATTTAATCAGAAGATTGAAGAGCTGCTGCTCAAGCCACAGACGCCTGTTCCAGAACTGCCAATCAGCCAAATTGAACCAGAACAGCTGTTGATCAATACGTTTGGATTTACGCCCAAGATCGATCCAGCGAAATACCGACTCACTATTGATGGCGAGGTGAATCATCCCCTGCAGCTTAGCTTGGATGAAATCTACAAACTACCGTTTCGCTCGATGGTGATTCGGCATGTGTGTGTTGAAGGTTGGGCAGCGATCGTCCAGTGGGGCGGCGTTCCGCTCCGAGAATTGATTCAACTCGCGCAGCCCAAAGATGGCGCGAAATATGTTTATTTTCAATCTGCCGATCGCTACTACGAAAGTTGGGACATGACATCGTGTTTGCATCCGCAAACCCTCATGGCGTACCAAAAAAACGGTGAGCCATTGCCGATTGACAACGGCGCACCTTTAAGGCTTGCTGCACCAATTAAATTGGGTTACAAGCAAAGCAAATGGGTCACTCGAATCACGGTGAAAAGTCAGTTGCTAAGGAATCAGGGATATTGGGAAGATCAAGGCTATGAGTGGTTTGCTGGATTGTAACGGAATGAATAGCGTTGACTAGAGCAATCATTCCAGCATTAATGAATGCCGCTGCGATCCGATTTAATCCTGCAACACACAATTTAATTCACTTTTTAACCAGGTTTGAAACCGTTGATTCAAAAGTTCTTGTCGCAATTCGGGCGTTAGTTCTGCGGATAAAATCCTTTCTACCTTGATCAAATGGTAGCCTTGCTCGATTTCGACAGGTTCTAAAACCTGTCCAATTTGCTGATCGAAAACACTGGCTGCAATTTTAGGATTCAGCATCCAACGGTAAAACTGTGCATAGTCGCAGCATGGGGGTTGCTCATCCCGACCGTAGCGGGAGGCAGCTTCGTAAAAACTGATTTCAGAGTTTTTGATTTGGTAGAACACGTCTTGTGCTAATTGTTCATCGGAAAAAATCATTTGGTAGAGCACCACGCGATCAAATTGGAACCGATTCTTGGCAAAATACTGTTCGACTTCTTGATTGAACAGGGTCTTGGTTAACTTTTGAACGAGCAAGCGATCGCAGATACCTGACTCCCAGTCATCAGGCGTCATTTGCTGATCGGCAAGCCAAGCTAAGGTATCTGCCGACTGCTGTAACCGATAGCGCTGCCGAAATTGGGCTGCCTCATACTGAATCTCTTGCGATGTCACGCAGATCCCGCGATCGCGCGCCACCTTTTGAACAATCCGCTGATACACAATCTGTTGACAAACCTCTTTGTACTGAACATTTTTTCTCAAAAATTTAACGATCTCGTCAGGCGCAGGAGAAGCTGCAATGCGATCATCCATTGGTAAAAGTCTCAACTGCTTGACAACAATGCATTGTCTAATGGGTGGGGTAGGCTGAGGAAGACCGTAATCCTGATGAATTTCCAAATTTCCGGCTCCTTGAAAGAATTGGAGATCTGGATACTCTGCTTGAGTAGATAGATCTAACAACGCATTCGTTTTGCATCAGGAATTTTTTGGAGTAAACGCCGATAAAGATTAGCGCATCGCTGCTCTACTAACGGATTTTACGTGTTCTAATGTTGCAAATCGCACAGGATACAATGGGTTTCTAATGGGTTTCTAGCGCGTCAGCCGATCCTTAGAAAAAAAGTCTGAGTAGCGCTTCACTGAATAAATTGTTGAGCATAAATTGTTGAGCCGAGAAGTGGGCAACCAGCGTTAGAATTTAATCCATTGGCGATTCGAGATCAGAACGCCTGATCTCCTCTAGAATCAACTCATGGAAATTCTCTCGGTTAGCCTCAAAAACTTCAAGTCTCACAGCGATCGCCACTTCCCGTTTCAGCCTGGAACCAACGCTATTTGCGGCGAAAATGGGGCGGGCAAAACGAGCATTCTCGAAGCGATCGCATGGGTCTTATTTGACTACAAAGGCGATTACAAGATTGAAGATCTGATCCGCAATGGGGCCAATAGTGCCCAAGCACGTGTCAGCTTTGTGTCGAGCCGAGATCAGCGAACCTATGAGGTGCAGCGCTGCACGCGATCGGGCTATACGTTATTTGATCCGCAATTGGGCGAAAAACTCGGCTACAGTCGCATCAAAGAAGAGGTGTTGCCGTGGCTGAGAGAGAATTTGGGCGTTCCGGCCGGAACGGATTTAGCAAAACTGTTCTCAAATACAGTCGGCGTTCCGCAGGGTACATTTACCGCCGATTTTCTGCAAACCGCCGAAAAGCGTAAACCCATTTTCGATGCAATTCTAAAAGTTGAAGAATATCGCCAAGTCAATCAGCAGATGCTATCTCTAGAGAAATATGCAAAAGCTGAGACAGAACGATTAGACCGAGAGATTACACAGTACGATGAATTGTTGCAAGAATGGGAACCGCTCACTCGGCAGCGCACAGAAGTCAGTGGTGAAATTACACAAATTGAAATCGATCTCACCCACTGGCAACAACGCTTAGAAGAACTTCAAAAAGAGCAAGACGATTACAGCAAAGTTGCCGCTCAAGTCCAGATGCTAACCTCGCAACTCGAAAACCTCAGCACTCGCATTCAGGCCGAGCGCCTCAACTCTGAACGGCTTCAAGCTGATTTGGTAACCGCAGAAAAAGCCGTTGAAATTTGTACGACTCGTCGAGAGCATTATCAAACTGTTTTGCAAGCGGAAGCAACGCTAAAAGAACTAGAGCAGCATCGCTCTACTCAACAAGACCTCCTGCAAAAACGGCAAGACCTGACCGAAACCCTCGGTGGGTACAGAACCCAACTTGCTACATTACAGCAACAGATTGAGCGACGATCGCAGGTTGAAGCTGAACTCAAGCGATTGGAGCCACTGATTCAACAACAAACCGACCTTGAGACGCAACAACAAGCCGTGAACCAGCAGTTACAGAATTGCCAAAGCTGGCGGCAAACCATAACGCGAGATCAGAAGCGGCTTGTTCAGCTTGAAAAACGTCAGAAACAGTTAAGCAACGAAATCGAGCGGCTAGAAGCGCTGGGCGCGATCGTCCATCAAATTCCTCATCTCGAACAGCAGCTTCAACGCTACAGGCAACAGCTTAGCCGCATTGAGGCAGCTACTCAATTTGAATCAGATTTACGCCAAATCGTAACGCAAGCCCAAACGCGAGAGACGATCCACAGCAATCAAATTCAAGCCGCTACTGCAACGTTAAAAGAACTCCAGCAAGCCACACCGCTTTGGTCAACTCAAATCGAGGACGTGCTTACGGCGTTGGGCAACGGCTCCAAATCTCACGGTCAACTCATGCGCGACTTGCAAGGCATTTTGGAGGATTTGTCTGAACAACTGCTGGCTGACCGACTGAGACAATCGATCGCAGAAACCCAAACCCAGCTAGAAACTGCCCGACATCAGCAGGCACAATACCTCACACTCGACGCTAAGTTTGATGATGAAGAAAAGCTTGCCGCCGAAGTGGATGAGGTGCGATCGCAGCTTGCTCAAGCCCAAACGCACCTCACCTTAGAACCTGAACTAGCGCAACAGTTAGGTCATCTTGCAGGACAACTCCAAGCGCTCGATAATCCCCGTGGATGCACCCAGATTCTGCACCGAGAACTGAAGCAGCAGGCAACTTTAGAATCCGAGCAACAACGCCTTGAGCAAGCCGTTGCAGGAGTGGAGCGTGCGATCGCAGATCTCAATGGTCAATTAGAAGGCTTTGCCGACCTCACTAATCAAATTCATTATCAGCAGGAATTACGCGAACAGCATCGCGAAGATTATCAAGTTTATTTGGAACACCAGCAATCTGCAAATAGCTACAAAGGGCGCAAAAAACAGCTTGAAGAGGCAGCCGATCAGTTACAAATTTTGCATCAGCAACTGGTCGAGTTAACGAATCAAAAGGCAACGCTAGCAGAAACTTATGACCCCGAAAAAGTAGCAGAAGTACAGCGAATTTATCAAGAGGCAAAAACACAACAGATTACACTAGGGGCAATGCTACCTGAAAAGCGAAAACGCTTAGAAGAATACGAAGTCCGGCTCTCTAAACTTCAGCTTATTAAAGAAAAATGGACTCAGGCGCAAGCTGAGCAAAAGCGCAAACAAAAAACAGAGCGATTCATTAAGTTTGCTCGTAAAGCTTATAAAGAAGCTGGACCTAGAATCACAGAACGCTACGTTCAGAGCATTTCGCGGGAAGCTGATAAACTATTTCGGGAATTAATGAATCGTCCCAATGTCGCCTTAGACTGGACGCGCGATTATGAAATTGTGATTCAAGAAGGCGCTCATCCGCGCCGATTCATTAACCTTTCGGGCGGAGAGCAAATGTGTGCTGCGTTAGCGGTTCGACTGGCGTTGCTGAAAGTGTTAGCCGATATTAACATCGCCTTTTTTGATGAACCGACCACTAATATGGACAAGCCCCGTCGCGAAAGTTTGGCAGAAGCGATCGCTAACATCAAAACCTTTCGTCAACTGTTTGTCATTAGCCACGATGACACGTTTGAGAAGGTGACAGAGAATGTCATTCTGGTCGAACGAGAAGCATAGTTGAGGTCGCCTGATCTTGCAGTGGAGCGATCGCTCTCGCAACCGCAATTGATTAGTGCTAATCAGCAACAGTGCCTGATTTTGGTTGAACTTTGGACTTTTACACAGAAATTTTGCTTTTGCACTGTAGAGAATTACACTGTAATGATCCAGTGAAACCCCACAGTCACAAGCTGCCGCAAGAACATTTTCTACAGCGGAGTTGTAGAATGAGCGCTAAAGATAGTGATGCTGTTATGAATCGAATTGAGGTTGCGATCGCGATTCTCTACCAAAACAATCAGTTCCTGATGCAGTTGCGGGACAATATTCCCACAATTGTTTATCCCGGATTTTGGGGTTTATTTGGCGGGCACATTGAACCGGGGGAAACGCCGGAAGTAGCGGTTGAGCGAGAATTGCTCGAAGAAATTGGCTACCAAATTCCTAGCATTACAAAATTTGGCGTGTACCAAGACGAGAAAGTAGTGCGTCATGTGTTTCAAGCCCCGCTCACCGTCGAGGTGAGCGAATTGGTGCTGATGGAAGGATGGGATCTCGGATTGCTCAGCGTTGATGATATTGTCAGAGGCGATCGCTATTCTAAGAATGCCGATCAGACTCGGCCGCTTGGCGCGACGCACCAACAAATTTTGCTAAACTTCATCGAGTCAAGTCACACTAAAATTAAGTAGTGCCTATCCGGTTAACGTATGGATTTGGTGCGGTTGCAGAAAGCGCTCTCAGTTGAGGCAGAACGTGGGTTTAATGATCTGGAGGGGAATCAGTACCGCTTCAGTGAGTTTTTGTGTCTAACGTTAGGACAGCCTTCGGAAATAGTAAAGGGGCGCGATCGCACCAAATGTCAGGAAATTGCCGACCAATTTGCCAGCTATCCTGACCTGACGTTTTCCCAGCGACAGCATTTAGTAGCAGAAACGCGGCGGTTCTTACACCAAATCAAGAAAACGATAGAATCTGAATCCACTCGGTCGGACGCGCCTTCCGCGAAATATAGCGTTGATGACACTTCATCTGCATCACCGATCAGTGCGGTTGCCTCAAAAACACCAAGTACCACCCCAATCGTCTCCGCCTCTGCTGCCCCGGTCGCTCTCGATCAGGCAATTACCTATTTACCGGGAATTGGCCCGAAGAGCGCCGAAAAATTGGCAAAATTGGGCTTATTTTGTGTTCGGGATGTGCTGTATTACTATCCGCGAGATTATATCGATTACGCTCGCCAAGTGAAGATTTGCGATCTAGAAGCAGGCGAAACCGTGACGATCGTTGGCACGATTAAAAGCTGCAATTGTTTCACCAGTCCGCGCAACACAAAACTGACGATTTTGGAATTGACGATTCGTGATTCTAGCGCTCAGATGAAACTGAGCCGATTCTACATGGGAAGCCGATTCGCCAGTCGTGGTTGGCAAGAGCAACAAAAGCGGCTCTACCCCACCGGAGCCGCGATCGCAGCGTCTGGATTGGTTAAAGAAAGCAAATTTGGGATCACGCTCGACAATCCTGACATTGAGGTGTTGGGTGATTCGGCGGATGCGATTGAGTCATTAACGGTGGGTCGCGTTGTACCAATCTATCCCCTAACCGAAGGTGTTACCGCTGATCTAGTCCGACGAGCCGTGCTAGCCTCCCTGCCTGCGGTCGTGCATTTGCAGGAAGCCTTGCCGAAAGGATTGCTGAAAGAATACGGCATGATTGGGGTACAAGATGCGATCGCGAGCATTCATTTTCCGCAAAACAGCGATGCCCTCGATGCCGCTCGTCGCCGCTTGGTTTTCGATGAGTTTTTCTATCTCCAGTTGGGGATGCTGAAGCGGCGTCAAACTCAACAGCAGACCCAAGCGAGCGCTGCGCTTGCTCCGACCGGGCGTTTGGTTGACGAATTCTACAATGTCCTACCTTTCAAACTCACGAATGCTCAAGTTAGGGTGACGAACGATATCCTCAATGACATTCAAAAAACCGTGCCAATGAATCGATTGGTGCAAGGCGATGTCGGTTCAGGTAAAACAGTCGTTGCTGTAATCTCCATTTTGGCAGCAATTCAATCAGGCTTTCAGGCAGCCTTTATGGCTCCGACTGAAGTGTTAGCAGAACAGCATTATCGAAAGCTGGTGACTTGGTTTAATCAATTGCATTTGCCTGTTGAGTTATTAACCGGATCGACAAAAGCTGCCAAACGTCGAGAGATTCATGCTCAACTCGAAACGGGAGAATTGCCGCTGCTTGTGGGCACTCATGCGCTGATCCAAGACACTGTGAACTTCGAGCGGTTGGGCTTAGTTGTGATTGATGAACAACATCGATTTGGTGTTCAGCAGCGTGCTAGACTCCAGCAAAAAGGTGAACATCCTCATGTTCTCACCATGACAGCAACTCCGATTCCTCGAACGTTGGCGTTAACGTTGCACGGCGATTTAGATGTGAGCCAAATTGATGAATTGCCGCCCGGACGAAAACCGATTCAAACGACGGCTTTAACAGGGCGCGATCGCCAGCGGGCATACGACCTAATGCGCCGTGAAATTGCCCAAGGACGGCAGGTTTACATCGTGTTGCCGTTGGTTGAAGAGTCTGAGAAATTAGATCTCAAGTCTGCGATCGACGAACATCAAAACCTCCAAGAAGTCTTTCCTGACTTTACAATTGGCTTGCTGCATGGTCGTCTCAGTTCTGCCGAAAAAGACGAAGCGATCACCGCATTTCGAGATGGCAAAACGCAAATTCTAGTCTCAACTACTGTTGTCGAAGTCGGCGTAGACGTTCCAAACGCAACGGTGATGATGATTGAACATGCCGAGCGGTTTGGTTTATCTCAGCTCCATCAGCTTCGGGGTCGAGTCGGTCGAGGCGGGTCACAGTCGTTCTGTTTGCTAATGAGCAGTTCTAAAAGCGAAACCTCGCGCCAACGATTGAAGGTATTAGAACAATCGCAAGACGGCTTCTTTATTTCAGAAATGGATATGCGCTTTCGAGGCCCTGGTGAAGTGTTAGGCACTCGCCAATCAGGCTTGCCTGATTTTGCGTTAGCTAGTTTAGTTGAAGATCAAGACGTGTTGGAACTGGCGCGAGGGGCAGCAGAAAAAGCGATGGAGAAAGATCCAACCCTCGATCGTTGGGCCGCAATGAAAGCCGAATTGGAGTACCGCTACCAGCGTCTCATGGGTGGCGCGATTTTGACCTAGCGATTAGACGCATTGGTAGTGCCCCGGAAGTAATGATAACTGCTAGAGTAGGAACAGTTCATCTCG
>NZ_JCACCM010000075.1:0-37406 GCF_059501405.1 Myxacorys sp. | reverse complement strand
TGAAAGCCTCTTGTTGTCTGGCTTCGACTACTGCCTATTTCCGATTAAGTCTACTATGTAGAAAATCGCTGGCAGCAGACCCATGACATCTGGCATGTCATTACCGGGTTTGATACGAGCGAAATCGGTGAAATCGGCTTGCAAACTTTCTATCTGGCACAGTTTCAGCTTCCCCTGTCAAGCCTGCTGATTGCCAATGCGCTAATTAGTGCAACGCTGTTTCGGCCGGAGGCACTCTCTCCTATGCTGGCAGCGATCGTACAGGGTTGGGAAATGGGAAGGCTTGCCAAACCGCTGATTGCCCAGAAATGGGAAGAGGCGTGGGAGAAGCCTGTTGCAAGGTGGCGTACAGAATTGAATGTCCAACCTATTAACGCTTGAGCAAAAATGTCCTGCAAACTTTTCTGGCGCGTGGTTCGCCTCACTTATCCCTGGTTGCCGTTGGTGATGACCCTTTGGCGTATAGCGGGTTCAACAGACATTCACCGTCAGCGTGCCCAAGTTCGATTCTGGATACTCTTTAGCCGAATCAAATTTGCAAACTTACTTGCGATCGCCATCGACCTGATCCAACCCGAATATTGGGTCTGACGCTGAACGACTGGACACGGGTCTAGGACATTATTAATTGGGTTTACTGACGACGATTCGCCATGCCACAAATAGGGTGAACGCGACAAAACTCCAAACTACAACGGCATCTTGCCAATTTTCTAAAAAGCCAACGCGATCGTCAATCATATTACATCTCAACTTCGGCAAGGCTGATGCGCTCTCCGAAACAACCTTCTGTTCTCTAGTGCTTTGTCAAACAAGGGACGCCTGCGGCAACGCTTTACGAAGAGGGATGAAAAAGTAAGAACGACTTCATCCCTCATTCTCAAATCAACAGATCACTAGCTTAGATATTCTTGCAGCGATCGCACCGTTAGGGGTTGGGACTGTAACGACTGAATCGCTGCCGCTGTTGCTTTGGCTCCTGCGATCGTGGTGATCATCGGAATTTTGTACATTAGTGCAGTTCGACGAATCAAGCGATCGTCTTCGTGCGCTTCTTGACCAGAGGGCGTGTTGATGATCAGCTGAATTTGTTCGTTTTTAATTGAATCCAACACGTGGGGTCTGCCCTCGTGTAGTTTCAGGACGAGCTTCACATCTAAACCGTGCTCCATCAGGGTTTTGCGAGTGCCTTCAGTCGCGATCGCACTAAAGCCAAGCTCGATTAAGTCTTTGATCACAGGCACAACCGCCGTTTTCTCGCGATCATTCATCGACACAAAGACCGTACCTTTGAGCGGCAACCGTTGACTGGCGGCGAGTTCGGCTTTTGAATAGGATCTGCCAAAATCAACATCAATGCCCATCACTTCACCTGTCGATCGCATCTCAGGCCCCAAAATCGTGTCGGTTCCCGGAAATTTATCAAAGGGCAGCACCGCTTCTTTTACAGAAACGTGACGTGGAACCACCTCTTGAGTAAAGTTCAATTGCTCCAAGGTTTTGCCAGACATAATTCGAGCCGCCATTTTTGCAAGCGGAACGCCGATCGCTTTCGAGACAAACGGAACCGTTCGAGAGGCGCGAGGATTGGCTTCGATGATGTACACCTGATCGCCTTGTACAGCAAATTGAATGTTCATCAAGCCAACGACTTTGAGTGCTTTTGCCAGTTGAGTTGTCCAAGTACGAATGCGATCGAGAGCTTCGGGCTTTAGGGTCATGGTGGGAATCGAGCAAGCAGAATCGCCAGAGTGAATGCCTGCTTGTTCAATATGTTCCATGATGCCGCCGATCACCACGTTTCCACCTGCATCTGCGATCGCATCGACATCCACTTCGATCGCATTTTCTAAAAATCGATCGACCAAAATTGGATGATCGGGTTCAACGAGAACGGCATATCGCATGTAGCGTTCGAGATCCGTGTCTGAGTAGACGATCTCCATCGCTCGTCCACCTAAAACGTAACTCGGACGAACCACGACCGGGTAGCCAATGTCTCTCGCGACTTTTTTGGCTTCTGAATAGCTCCGCGCCATGCCGTTCGGCGGTTGTCTGATGTCGAGTTCTCGCAAAATTCGCTCAAAGCGTTCTCGATCTTCCGCAGTGTCGATCGAGTCGGGAGAGGTTCCCCAAATCTGCGTTTCTGTGTCTGTTTCCGTTAAGTACTTATCTAACGGAACGGCCAGTTTGAGGGGCGTTTGTCCGCCAAATTGAATAATAATGCCTTTCGGATTCTCGGCTTCGATGATGTTGAGGACATCTTCTTTTGTAAGCGGCTCAAAATATAAGCGATCGCTCGTGTCATAATCCGTCGAAACCGTTTCTGGATTGGAATTCACCATGATCGTTTCGTAGCCGTCTTCGCGCAAGGCAAATGCCGCATGACAGCAACAGTAATCAAATTCGATGCCTTGACCAATGCGGTTTGGTCCGCCGCCCAAAATCATTACTTTTGGCTTGTCGGAGGGCAACACCTCGCTTTCTTCTTCGTAAGCCGAATAGTAGTAAGGCGTGAAGGCTTCAAACTCTGCCGCACAGGTATCCACCGTTTTGTAGACCGGAATCACGCCGAGGGATTTGCGGTACGAGCGGACGGCATCTTCAGTTGTTTTAGTCGCGTAGGCAAGCTGGCGATCGCTAAATCCTTTTCGCTTGATCGCATACATCTCATCTTTGCTGATCTTCTCTAGCGCGGTCTGCTTCAAGAATTTCTCTGTTTGCAGTAAGTCGGCGAGTTTATCGAGAAACCACGGATCGATGCTGGTAAGTTCAAAGATCTCCTCGACGCTCATGCCCATTTTCATGGCGTGATAGACAGTAAAGATGCGATCGGGATTGGGAGTTCTCAGTCCTGCCCGAATTTGCTCTAGACTCGGCAATTTTTCATCGCGATCACATCCCCATCCAGCGCGTCCCGTTTCCAGCGATCGCAAGGCTTTCTGAAACGATTCTTGAAAGGTGCGTCCGATCGCCATCGCTTCCCCAACCGATTTCATCTGCGTCGTCAGATAAGGCTTTGATCCCGGAAACTTCTCGAATGCAAAGCGAGGAATTTTGGTGACGACATAATCGATCGTCGGCTCAAAACTGGCAGGCGTTTTCTTCGTAATGTCGTTTGGAATTTCATCTAGCGAATAGCCAACCGCGAGTTTCGCCGCCATCTTTGCGATCGGAAATCCGGTTGCCTTCGAGGCTAACGCCGAACTCCTCGACACCCGAGGATTCATTTCGATCACAATCACATCACCCGTAACGGGGTTGACGGCAAACTGAATGTTCGATCCGCCTGTCTCGACGCCGATTTCGCGAATGATCTTAATCGACGCATCCCGCAGGCGTTGATATTCTTTATCCGTCAAGGTTTGGGCCGGGGCAACGGTAATTGAATCTCCCGTGTGAATGCCCATTGGATCAAGGTTCTCAATCGAGCAGATGATCACGACGTTATCTGCCAAGTCGCGCATCACTTCGAGTTCATATTCCTTCCAACCCAGCAGAGATTGCTCAATCAGAATTTGAGAAACGGGACTCGCATCTAGACCCGATTGGCAAATCTCTTCAAATTCCTGCTGATTGTAAGCAATTCCGCCACCGCTGCCGCCCATCGTAAAGGCAGGACGAATAATCAATGGATACGACCCAATTTCTTGCCCAATTTCTTTGGCTTCCGCCATTGTTTCAGCTAGACCCGATGGGCAGACTCCAACCCCAATTCGCTGCATCGCTTCTTTAAACAGTTTGCGATCTTCCGCCATCTCGATCGCGGGTAGCTTTGCGCCAATGAGTTCGACGTTGTATTTATCCAACGTGCCATTTTTAGCAAGGGCAACAGCCAAGTTGAGCGCCGTTTGTCCGCCCATCGTCGGCAGAATGGCGTCCGGTCGCTCTTTTGAAATAATCGTTTCCAGAATCTCAGGCGTCAGCGGTTCGATATAGGTGCGATCGGCGGTTTCAGGGTCGGTCATGATGGTCGCTGGATTAGAGTTCACCAGCACTACCTCATAACCTTCATCACGCAGCGCTTTACAGGCTTGGGTTCCAGAATAGTCGAATTCGCAGGCTTGACCAATCACAATCGGTCCAGAGCCAATCAACAAAATCTTGTGGAGGTCGTTGCGACGAGGCATGATAGGTCTACCATCTCATGGGTGAAATCCAGTTCATTGTAGAAGGTTTCCTATTCAGATTTGTTACCGCTTTATCTATTTTGCGAGATTGATGCGAATGAAGAGGGCAACGGTAGGGTCACTGTCACTGTTGTGCCTTGCCCTAATTCACTCTCAACTTGAATCTCTCCCCCATGCAGTTTGACGCACTGATGCACGATCGCGAGTCCCAATCCTGTACCCGGAATAGTATCAACATTTTTGGCGCGGTGAAACGACTCAAACAAGCGGGGCATGTCCTCGGCGGGAATCCCGATGCCATGATCTTGCACGCGAAACAACACCCATGCTGAAGTGTCTTTAGCCGAGATAAAATCAACGGCTAACCGCACCTCATCTCCATTCGGAGAGTATTTAATCGCATTACTAAGCAGATTCATAAGAATCAAACCTAGTAGATCTGGATCGAGTTCGACCTGAGTGCGACTAGCTTTATCAGCGTCTATAGAATGGCGGTCATAGTCCAACACGAGCGATCGCTGCCGATGACCAACAGTTCCAAGCGGCTTTGAAAAATCGACTTGCAAATCGGATAAGAGACTGTGACAAAACTTTTCCAAATCAAACGAGGTCGGGTGAAACTCTAACGTGCTAGCGCTGGCTTTGCCTAAGGTCAGCAGATCTGTGAGAATAGCCGTCATTGAGCGCACCGCCTCTCGAATTTTTGAGAAGTAGCGCGATCGCCGTTCTTCTGTACAGTCTGTTCCTAACCGCTCTAGCAATTCAGCAGAAGTCAATACAATCGAAAGCGGTGTCCGAAACTCATGCGATGCGGTTGTGATGAAGCGTGACTTCAACTCATTCAATTCCCGCTCTTTCTCTAGGGCTTGCAGGGCGTCAGCTTCTGCCCGTTGTCGTTCTATGATCTCAGTTTGCAACCGTTGGTTGGCCAGTTCCAATTCTTGTGTCCGTTCTTGAACACGACGTTCGAGAACAGCGTTGAGCGCCTGAAGCGTGGTTTGAGCGTGGTGATGATCGAGGGCAATGTTGATCGCCGTGTAGAGTTCCGTCGGTTCAAACGGCTTCAGCAGATAGCCATAGGGGGAGGTCTGTTTTAACTGTTGCAGCGTCGCGTCATCTGTGTAGCCTGTTAAGTAAATAACTGGAATATTCCAGCGTTCTTGAATGGTCTCAGCAACTTGAATGCCCGTCTGACTCCCTTTAAGCCGAATATCCATCAGAACTAGATCAGGTAGAGTCTCAGCGATCAGGGCGATCGCAGATTTGCCTGAGTCTGCTACTCCTGCCACGCAGAACTGAGCCGATTCTAGGCGCAGCCGAATGTTGAGAGCAACAACGCTCTCATCTTCAACAATGACAATTCTCTCTCCTACCATTGCGGAGTTTCCTGCTGAGTTGCGGTGCATTAAGACTCGGTATTCCTAGAAACCAAGACTAGCTTTTAAAGAAGCGACAGATCGATCTCGGTTACACATCAACTTCTGCAAGGTCACGAGTCGATGCTTGCATTAGGCAAAGCATAGCTCACAGGTAGTTGCGATTGGCTCTGCAAAATCTAAAGGATATCGCAAGGGGAAGTCCTTTGAGCCACTAAACGAGATGGTGAATATGTTGCACTCTTGATGTTTCTGAATGTCTTTGATATTTCTGGTTTAACCGTTGTTTACAAAGTCACGCATGATCATGCCTGATCGGGAGGTTAAAGTGATCTTCCCTCGGAGTAGTGAATGTGACATAAATCCTATCACTCTGGACACAGGAATTACGATGTTTGAGGGTATCCGCGGCGGCTTGGTGGGGGCGCTTGCATGTGTGCAGACGTTGAAAATAGGCTTAAGCTAGAATCTTGCCTTAAGTACAGTGGATGCTTGGGCTGTCCTAGCTTTGTTAGTCCCAATGTGTAGAGATCAGATTGGGGTGTAAGAAGAGAGAGAAGCGCGCGATCTCGTCCATCTAATCTGCCCCAGTTTCCCCAGGCCAACACGACTTTTTCAACACGTTGATTTAGTGTCGATAAATATAGATCGTTTTCTGCGCCAATCGGATCGTTGACGTGTTTAAGCATACTAGGCGTCTTCGCTCGGTACGCAAATAGATTCACGACTTCTAACCGCCCAAATTCCCAAGCTTTGGCAAAGCCAATACAGCGACGAATGGTTGGATCGTTGATTGTGGCATCGGCGCAATTCGGATTTAACATTACAAATCCAATAGACGGCGCATCGCTCCACTGTCGCCATAAGCGATAGCGATAGGCTTGAGTCGCGTCGAAAATAGCACCTCCAATCATTTATCCAATCGGTGTTTTCCCAGGTTGAACAGCGTGGACGTATTCACTTCCAGAGTCTGGAAAGCCGCGTCGATACACGGCTTCTTCTGGCTTGCCCCAACCGAGTTGCAAAATGATTTCCAAGTTTTCGGCTTTTCCTTGTGGCGTCAAGCTTGCCCATTCAGAGCGCTTGAGGATTCGATCGAAGTCAGATTTGGAGATGGGGCGATAAATTTTGCCGCTGTTGAGCCCCAGATATAAGTCCATTGTTGCGGTGATGTCGTTCCAGAAATGGATGACAGTGGCTTTGTGCGATCGCAGCACTTTCAAATCGTCTGGTAAGCTCACAAGTTGATCATCGACTTTGGGATAGCGTAATGATTTACCGTTGACGCGGATCTCCTCCCAGACTAAACCAGAAATCTGATGTTCTTTCTGATAGCGATGAATGGTTTGCCGAAAATCGTTGTAAGCCGTGAATCGCTGAATTCCATCGGCATTGACAAAGCGATCGATCAGCGGATTCACGCCGGATGGAATCGCTGCTAGATTCAACCGTTGCCCAGCGATACAGGCTTGCCGCTCTTGCGCCAGAATCCTGAGCAGATCTTGAGTGCTGTAGGTTCGCGACATCATCAAGGGGGAGGCAGGGGGACAAGAAACACGGATGCTCTTATTCGCATCTTAGCGGTAGATCGAGGAGGAGACTGTATTTCTCACGCTCTTTTTAATGATTTTTCCGTTCTACTGTCGAAGAAGTTAGGCTCACCCCCTGTTGAATGGCTGTTTTACACTATTCGATAAACTATTCATAATGCCTTCAGGTTCTATGAGATGAAGCTAGTGACTATATGGCAGACCAGATTAATGCAGATGGTGAAGAAAAATTGGGGCTATTTTGTAGGAGTGTTAAGTCTAGCTTTCTTAGTGTGCACCTTTGCTGAGATATTGCAGAATTATGTCGATCTAAAAAACAATTCGTCTGCTGAAGCAAAGCAACGATTAGATGCTTCACTGGAAATTCTAAAATTGATTGTTTCAGGAATAGGAACTGTTGCAACTGCTGCTGGTGGCTTTATACTATACCTGAACTTTAAAGTTGCTGAGAGGAATGTAAAACTTACGCAAGCAAAGTTAAGACAAGAGTCTCGAAAAGCTATTAAAGATTCTGCATTAGCACAGTCACGTTTGATTACAGATCGATTTTCAAAAGCAGTCGAACAATTGGGAGATACTAAACTAGCAATTCAACTAGGTGGTATTTATTCTCTAGAACGGATTGCTAAAGATTCTCCTCAAGACTATTGGACAGTAATGCAAGTGCTAACCGCCTTTGTTCGTCAAAATTCAAAATTAGAAGATAGCAATGAAAACTCAACAATGGCGAAATCAAAATCTGCGCCCAAAGCTGAGATTCAAGCTGTGATTGCTGTAATTGTTAAGCGAAAAGACCCAGAGGGATACAGTGGAAGCATTGACTTGAGGCGCACAAATTTGAGAAAAAGCGATTTCACAAAAGCATCTTTTGTGAATGCTAGTCTTGGTGGATCAGATTTTAGTAGTGCAGATCTAAGTGGCGCTTTTTTAGATGGTGCAGACCTTAGCTATTGTGACTTAACTGGGACAAAATTAAATCAATCAAAGATGTACCAATCATCTTTATCCGTTACTAAGCTATCTTCAACTACGTTAAATGGCGCAGACTTAAGCAAAGTAGAATCATCCAAGGCAGAATTTTATGGAGCAAGAGGAAACAATGTAATTTTCGATGATGCAAAGCTTTGCGATGCAAAATTCGGTGGTACACAGCTTTTCGCAAGTTTCCGTAAAGCGGTTCTTACAAAGGCATATTTCGGATTTGCACGTCTTGCGTTTTCGAGGTTTGAAGGTGCAGATTTAAGTGAGGTAGACTTTAGTAAAGCAATTTTAACTAATACCCATTTTGAGGGGGCAAACCTCAACAAAGCTATCCTGAATGGCGCTTTTGTAACCGAAGCGGACTTTCGGGGGGCTAAAAATCTAGATATAGAGCAAATCAAATTAGCTAAAGATTTCAAATCAGCCCATTACGATCCTGATTTGAAAACGCAAATAGAATCATTGCCCGATGAATGAAAATTCTAACCCAATGCTTTAGCCATTTTGCTACTCAGAAAATCTCCCAAGCATAAAAATGATCGTCCATGAATATTCACGGACGATTAAAGATAAAGTAGGGAATCTCACTCCGAAGTAACGCTAACCAACTAATGATTCTGCTGTAGATTGTGCGTCTCGGCGTTTGGGACGCTTACGATCGCTGCGACGAGTTCCGCCTGCCATCTGATATTCCTCACTGTCTTTGCCGTATTGGTAAGCAACCGCAATTAGCATTCGCTCTGTCCATTCAGCAATCACTTTTTCGGCATCGCTCATGGCACTATAGGACTGATCCACAACCGATAGCGCGGTGTTGTAATTTTCTAGCTTCTGACGCGCTTCTTCGATCAGTTGACTATACGCTTGTACCGTTAGCCCATTGCCCAGATCTAGAGTGGATCGGATGGACTTTAACGCCGCTAAACGAGTCTGAGCCTTTTCTAGGGTTGTAGAGGCATACTTCTTTTTACGAGACATCACCCGACTCCTTAATTGGTTAAAAATGTCCACTTCAAGGTAGCCAAGCTGTCTGATGAGCAGTAACCGTAATCTCTATGAAACAAAGCGCGATTTTTATGGGGCACGCGATCTCTTCAGTAGTTTTTCTGAACTTGTTTCAAGTTGTTCAGATGATCTAATTTCGTTTGAGAGTATTTAGAAAGCCAGAAATCGAAATTAATAAACTAGAACTCATAATTAATAAACGTTTATGGTTAATTGGATTTCGCTTAAACGAAACTTATCTACCAGTTGGCAAAATCAAATAACGACAACTGCTAATCAAATAATGGGAACTGCTAATCAATATTGCAGCTCTCGAAATCAAGTTTAGAGATTAAAAAAAGAGTTCCCCAACTTCTCTGGGAGTCGGGGAACTGGGCGAGATAAAACCTCATGAGCCGTCAATTAGAGTCTTTTACTCTTGCACAAGCTCGGTGTTGACTTCATTTACAGATCGCCGCTTGAGCGTGACCGACTCCGATCGCGGCAACAAATCAAACACCTTCCGAAAAACATCGTCGATCTGCTCAAAAGAAATTATCCCCGTCTCGTTGAGAACCACCTTGCCCGACTGATCGAACACGACCGTTTGAGGCACAAAGCCTTTGTAGTAATAGCCTTCCTCGGTTGGACTAAACTTATCCTTCACGGGCAACGAATCCACCCGAACCGCCAAAATATCGATCACGCGACCGTAGGAACCTTGAATGCGAGAAACATTCGTCGAGAAAACTTTACAGTCGCGGCTGTCGTCGGTATAAAACACGAGCAGCGCTGGTTTACCTTGCTTTAGTGAGGTTGCTAACTTTACCTTTGGCGGAACAAGGGAACC
Organism: Myxacorys sp.; assembly: GCF_059501405.1. Taxonomy (NCBI): domain Bacteria; kingdom Bacillati; phylum Cyanobacteriota; class Cyanophyceae; order Leptolyngbyales; family Leptolyngbyaceae; genus Myxacorys; species Myxacorys sp. The sequence goes on along the minus strand of NZ_JCACCM010000075.1, from coordinate 27,535 downwards.
GTTTCCAGCATAAAGCGCGAAGATGTCACCATCAAAACGATCGTCTTCTATCCCTGCTCGCGCCGAAGGAGTGAGAGAAAGAAGGGTTGCGATCGCAATTAAACTACAAGCAGCAAAAATCATCATTCGCCGCTTCCAAGCGTTCAGCCAAACATTCATAAGGATCGGGATACCATCTTCAACATGCAGCACTTTCCATTGTGAAGCATTATTGTGAACGATTGGCTTCCTATCTCCGCTACTTTTCTGGCTGACGAATGGTAAACGAAACAGGTTGTGACGATTGCACAATGGGCGAAACCGGCGGCGTTTGGGATGGATTCAGTTCTGAAGTCGGTTTAGAGACAGATGTTTCTGAAGGTTTAGACAATTCGTTCAGCAAGCTAAAGGGCAATCCGGCGCGTTTGTTGAAATTGGATGCGATCGCTAAAAATGCTCCGCCTAACACAAAAATAGGTAACGGCAGCGTGAGATGTTGCGCCCACTGAAAAAATTGCGACAATCCAAATAGCAGAATGAAGCACACTATTCCGAACTGAAACGTTGATCCCATAACTGATAAAGCCGTCTCTAACCAACTAGGACAATTTTAGTACATACATCCTGATGTGCCAGCTTACAATAAAACTATCGCTTCATGATGCGTTTCATCTTCGATTTTACCCATCGGATTCAGCTATCAACTGTGACGGATTAACAGACTCATAGAACGGTTTGATTTGCCCTCACCCTAGCCCTCTCCCATAAAAGAAGGAACAAGAGTTAGATTAACTTCCCTCTCTCGCGGCAGAGGAGTTAGGGGTGAAGGCAGTCCAAATTCGCTCAAGTAGGTTATCAAACACTAACCTTACTGAAGTCGTGCGTTTACGCCATCCCATTCAGACTAGACAATAGAAAGACTGATTTTAGAAAAATTACTTTTGTAACATCAGTAGCGGATGAGTGATTCCTCTAGCTCCTAGAGTCTTGAACGATTCCCCTACTCTCATTCCCCGCATTCTAGGAGACCCAAGTTATGGTGAGTCAGGCGTTCGATCCTCGCTACGAAGATCAAACTCAATCGATTGCCCGTCAACTACTCAGCGCAACTCGTGAGTCGCGATCGCTCTTTTCCCGCTTTAAAGATCAGTTGCAATGGGATGACAAAATGCTCGGTTGGGCAATGAGCAATCCGGGCTTGCGGGTACAGCTTTTTCGCTTCATTGACTGTTTGCCCGCTCTCCGCAGCAAAGCCGAGATTGCTCGACATATGCAGGAATATTTGAGCGATGAAACGGTTGAATTGCCGTCTGCCCTCAAGGGGATGCTGAATTTTGCTAATGCAGATTCGATGCCCGGACAAGTGGCAGCGACTACAGTTTCAACCGCCGTTCAAACTTTGGCGCACAAGTACATTGCAGGAGACGACTTAAAGCAAATTCTGAAAACGGTCGAGCGATTGCGAAAAGAGAAAATGGCATTCACGGTTGACTTGCTAGGAGAAGCGGTCATTACAGAAGCCGAAGCGCAATCGTACCTCGATCGCTATTTAGACCTGATGGCGCAATTAACGGAAGCATCTAAATCTTGGTCAACCGTGCCCGAAATTGATACTGCTGACGGGGAATCGCTTCCCAAGGTACAAGTTTCAGTTAAGCTGACGGCGTTTTATTCGCAGTTTGATCCATTAGATGCCGAGGGCAGCGAAGCACGAGTGATCGAGCGGAGCCGAACCTTATTGCGTCGAGCCAAAGAACTCGGTGCGGCGGTTCACTTCGATATGGAGCAGTACGAATACAAAGATCTGACGCTCTCAATTCTGAAGCAGCTTTTACTGGAAGATGAGTTCCGCGATCGCTCTGATATTGGCGTCACCATTCAAGGCTACTTGCGCGATAGTCAAGACGATCTACAAGGCTTAATTGAGTGGGCAAAACAGCGTGGTACTCCGATCACCGTCCGACTTGTGAAAGGCGCGTACTGGGATCAAGAAACGATCAAAGCGGTACAGAAAGACTGGGAGCAACCTGTTTTTAACGATAAAGCAGCAACCGACGCGAACTACGAAACATTGACGGAGATGCTGCTAGAGAATCACGAGTATTTGTACGCCGCGATCGGTAGCCACAATGTTCGTTCTCAGGCACACGCGATCGCGATCGTCAAAGCCCTCAACATTCCCAAGCGTCGCATCGAGTTTCAAACGCTCTACGGCATGGGTGACAAGCTCGCCAAAGCAATGGTTGAGCAGGGCTATCGAGTCCGCGTCTACTGTCCTTACGGTGAACTGATTCCGGGCATGTCTTACCTGATCCGTCGTCTGCTGGAAAACACCGCCAACAGTTCTTTCCTCCGCCAAAATCTAGAAGATCGTCCCGTCGAAGATCTGATTGCCCCGCCCCAACCGCTATCCGTGACCTCTGTGCCCTCTACTGTGACTCAGTTTCACAATGCGCCCGACACGGATTACGCTGAGACTGAAGCCCGCGATCGTATCTCCACCACGATTCACTCCGTTCGCCAAACCCTCGGCAAAACCTACCTGCCTCTTATTGATGGTGAATACGTTGAAACTGAAGAGAAACTGAAATCTGTTAATCCTTCCCGCTCTAGTGAAGTGATTGGCGAGATTGGCATGATTGATGTTGAGCAGGCAGAAACCGCGATCGCGGCTGCTAAAACTGCCTTTTCCAGTTGGAAGAAAACGCCCGCTAGCGATCGAGTTGCCATTCTTCGCAAAGCTGCTACCCTGACTGCCGAGCGTCGTGACGAACTAATCGCTTGGATGGTGCTAGAAACCGGAAAACCTGTTAAAGAGGCCGATGCCGAAGTGTCTGAAGCGATTGATTTCTGCACCTACTATGCAGATGAAATGGAGCGGCTGGATGCGGGCGTCAGCTACAACTTTCCAGGAGAAACGAATCACTATCACTATCAGCCTCGTGGCATTGTCATCGTCATCTCTCCTTGGAATTTCTCCCTAGCGATTCCAATGGGCATGACGGTTGCAGCCCTTGTAACCGGAAATTGTGCCTTGCTCAAGCCTGCTGAAACCTCGTCAATTATCGCGGCCAAAATTACAGAGATTTTGGTTGAAGCTGGTTTTCCCCGTGGCGTCTTTCAATTTGTGCCAGGGAAAGGTTCGACGGTGGGAGCGCATATGGTGAAGCACAAAGACACTCATATGATCGTCTTCACTGGATCTCAAGCAGTGGGCTGTCAAATCTACGCTGACGCTGCCATTCTGCAACCGGGACAAAAACACCTGAAGCGGGTTGTCGCCGAAATGGGAGGCAAAAACGCCATTGTGATTGATGAAAGTGCCGATCTCGATCAAGCTGTTCAGGGTGTGGTGCAGTCAGCATTTAGTTATAGCGGACAGAAATGTTCTGCCTGTTCGCGAGCGATCGTGCTTGAACCGATTTACGACACCTTTTTGGCAAGACTGGTTGAAGCGACGCGATCGCTCAATGTTGGAATTGCTGAAGACCCCAGTACTCGCGTCGGTCCTGTGATTGATGACGAAGCCCAGCAACGGATCAAATCCTATATCGAAAAAGGACGCACTGAAGCTGAGGTTGCCCTCGAATTGCCTGCCCCAGATGGCGGCTACTTTGTCGGACCTGTCATCTTTGCCAACGTTGCCCCCGACGCCAAAATCGCTCAAGAAGAGATTTTTGGACCTGTGCTTGCTGTGATGAAAGCCAAAACCTTCGGTGAGGCATTAGATCTGGCAAACAGCACACCTTACGCGCTAACTGGAGGGCTGTATTCGCGCACGCCCTCTCATATTGAGCACGCCCAAACCGAATTTGAGGTTGGCAATCTCTATATCAACCGAGGCATTACCGGTGCGATCGTCGCTCGTCAACCGTTCGGCGGCTTCAAACTCTCTGGTGTCGGCTCCAAAGCAGGTGGACCTGATTATCTACTGCAATTCCTCGAACCAAGAGTCATTACCGAGAACGTCCAACGGCAGGGCTTTGCCCCGATTGAAGGAGCCGATTAACTGTCTAAAACCCGAGTTTTGAGGTATAAGGTGTGAGTTAGAGAATAGTCCGCAAATCTATGTCCCAATCCTCTGTTTCTTCTGAAGATCGGCTCGGTCGCTTAGAAGCGATTGTCTCTGGAATTGGTTTAGTTTTAGATCAAGTTGCCGATTGGCAGCGTGCCACTGCTCAAGAGCAGCGTGTTACCGCTGAACATCAGCGCAGTACTACCGAACAACTGAACCTAGTTGCCGAACAACTGCGCCTAGTTGCCGAACAGCAACGTACTAATACCGAGCAAATTGCGTCCAATAGCGAACAGATTGATGCGAACAGCTATCAGATTGCCGCCAATGCCGAAGGGATTGCTGAACTAAAAATTCTGATGAGAGACTTCTTAGCAAATCAGGGTCGCAATGGCTGATGCGGACTAAACCTTCTCACTCCAACACCCGGCTCAAAACTCGCTCTATCAAACCCGTGTCCAGACCTCCTTCTAGTGGGTTTCTCCTGTCTCTCATCGCAAATATTATTTTAGGAGTGACATTACTAGTGTGGTTCTTTGGCGAGCGCTATGTAGACCAGTCAGATTCCGCTTTTCCCGAACCAAGTCCTGCTCAAGCGGCTTCAACCCATAAGCCTTCAAGTCAGCGGCTCAACTATGATCAGTGGCTTGAAATTTTGACGAAAGAAGCAAAAGCAGCGGCGAAGAACAAGCCCGATCGCTTAATGGTTTTAGCGGGCGATTCGTTAAGTCTTTGGTTTCCGTCAAATTTACTGCCCAGTGAATACCTTTGGCTCAACCAAGCCATCTCTGGCGAAAACTCGACGGGATTATTAAGACGCTTAAAGATATTTGAAAAGACGAATCCTCAAGCGATCTTCGTCATGGTTGGGATTAACGATTTGATGAAAGGAATTTCTGATCAAGAATTGCTCGATCATTATTCACAAATGCTGAAAGACTTGCGGCAAACTCATCCCAACTCAAAAATTGTGATGCAATCGATTTTGCCCCATGCCGATGAATCGATCGTCACTGCTGAGAGTCGGCAACAGTTGCTCAAAATTTCCAACGATCGCATTCGCACGATCAATCAAAAACTGGCAGCAATCACCCAAAGTGCAGGAGCGAGTTATCTCGATTTGCAGCCGATGTTTGCGGGTGAAAAAGGGTTTCTCCGACCAGAGTTGACGACTGATGGACTACATTTGAGTCAGCAAGGTTATCTCGTCTGGCGTTCTGCTCTTGAAACCTTCAATCAGATAACGGTAGAGACTCGACGCTCAAAATAGCTGTAATTTGAAGGAGTCCCTCTCAACGTTTATGATCAGGTTTGAGGGAACGTAGTGTGTTTGAGGGGCAAAGACTGGATGGATACCAAAGCGTTTAAGCGATCGCTCAATAGTTCTGACCATTATCACCGCAAAGGCTTTGGGCACGACGCCGAGGTCGCCGATGCGATGCAGTCGGAATACCAAAGCAATCTGGTTCAAGAAATCCGCGACAACAACTACGTTCTTAAACGCGGGGCGGTGACGATTCGGTTAGCCGAGGCGTTTGGCTTCTGCTGGGGCGTAGAACGAGCCGTAGCAATGGCGTATGAAACACGCCAGCAGTTTCCAACCGAGAAAATTTGGATTACGAACGAAATAATCCACAATCCATCGGTCAATGAACGCCTGCGAGACATGAATGTGCAGTTCATTGAGGTTGTGAATGGTCAGAAAGACTTTTCGGGCGTTGCAGGCGGAGACGTAGTGATTCTGCCTGCGTTTGGGGCAAGCGTTCAGGAGATGCAGTTTTTAAGCGATCGCGGCTGCACAATTGTTGATACAACCTGCCCGTGGGTGTCTAAAGTTTGGAATACGGTTGAGAAACACAAGAAAGGCGATCACACCTCAATTATTCACGGCAAATACAATCACGAAGAAACGATCGCGACGAGTTCGTTTGCTGGAAAATATCTGATTGTTCTGAATCTCGATCAAGCTCAGTACGTCGCCGACTATATTCTCAACGGCGGCGACCGAGATGAATTTTTAGCAAAGTTCAAAAAAGCGTATTCTGAGGGATTTGACCCCGATGTAGACCTCGATCGCATTGGCATCGCCAATCAGACCACGATGCTGAAGGGGGAAACCGAGCAGATTGGCAAACTGTTCGAGCGGACGATGATGCGCAAATATGGCACTCACAACCTCAACGAACATTTCCTGAGCTTCAATACAATTTGTGATGCGACGCAAGAACGCCAAGATGCCATGTTTGATCTAGTCAAAGAAAAACTAGATTTGATGGTCGTCATCGGTGGCTACAATTCGTCAAATACGACTCATCTACAGGAAATCGCGATCGAGCGAAATATCCCGTCTTTCCATATTGATAGCGATCAGCGCATTAAAGCAGGCAATCGCATTGAACACAAGCCGCTGCATCGCGACTTAGAAGTGGTTGAAAACTGGCTTCCTGAGGGAGAACTTGTGATTGGCATTACGTCTGGAGCCTCGACGCCCGATAAAGTGGTAGAAGCCGTTTTGGAGAAAATTTTTGCTCTCAAAGCTGCATCCCCTGCCCTGCAAGGGTAATGCTGAATGAGTAGAAATGCGTTTCGTTTAAGTGTAGGGGAACTGGAACTCTTGCTCCCCTCTCCCAAGTTTGGGAGAGGGGCAGGGGGTGAGGGCGAATTCTCTAACCGCAAAATTTTCTTTCGTTGCATCGTCTTTGCATCTCTGCTATTTCTACTCTGGATGCCTGAGACGCTCGCTGCTCCTTTGAACGATCGCGTTGCTACCTTCCCAAACTGGCACTCCAAGCCTCCAGTCGAGCGTCCTAACCAAGATCTGAACTATCCCACTTGGATTGCTGGAACTTGGCAGGTTAAAAGCACTTTGATTGATCTCGTTGCTCCTCTCGCGCCTGATGTTGTTACACCTGGATTTGAAAACAATCGCGCTTACGTTAATCAACCCATTACCTTTAACGTTCGCTTTACTGAGCGAAAAGCTTCTACATCCGTCGCAACCATTCTTAAATCTTCCAAAAAAGAACCCGTCATTGTTGCCGATCGCGCTTTCAATGGGTTAAATATTGCCCGCGCTTATCTTGGCGATCGCGCGGTTCTTGCCGTTAAAGTTGATCCAACTTCTCCTAACAAGCAAATTACGTTGCTTCGAGATGACTATCAACTCACGTCCACCATTACTGGACGCGCCAGCGAAACTCCTAATGCTAAAGAATTTATTACAACTGAAGTCTTTCAGCAGGTCTTTCGCGGAACCGCACAGCCTTACCTAAATCAGGTCGAGATCACAACCGCATATCAGCATCACGATGAAGCGCCGATGATTGACGCTGATCAAATTACTGCTATCTATCTTTCGCCCCAAGACTCCGACTATTTTAAGGTAGGAGAAGCGCCTGTTGCGCTTTACCGCTATCGTCTAGAGTTCTATCCGCTTACTGGGTCTACTACCTCTAGCCAGAAATAGGCTTGCCAAAAGACATAGATTAATCGCAAAAGTAAACTTTGTTATCGTTCAATCGCGATCGCGCTCTTTCATTTGTTATCTTCAATAAATTGGAAATTAGTTCACGCTATTCATTCCTAACTAGCCTTGCTCAAGCTGGTGAGAATCCCATGAGTCAGTGCGGCTCTTCTCTCACGAACGGCGAAAGATTTCTCTAGTCCTTCCAATTTGATCTAAAAGTTTGATCTATCCAAAAGCGGTTTTCGGCTCGTCTGTTGAGAATCGTATCAAAACAGTCTTCGATCAATTAATTCTAGTCCGCGTTTTCTTTGAACCCACACTTTACGAATTAGGCTAAAGCATGAATCACTACTGCGATCAATGGATTTCTGACTGGTGCGCCGACAATGGCTGGACTGACTGGTTTCGAGAGCGCTCTAGCTATTGGGCATTTCCTCCCAATGCTGTGATGCCTGTGCCGATTCCAACTCCAGTGCTGCGGACGATTAAGGTCGAGAAAGGACTCAGTTTTGATGAGCGCATTTGGTGTCTGATGGCGATCGTCGGCGTAATTTTAGGATTGCTCGGAACGTGTCTCCTGTCATCACCTATGCCATTAGTCTTTGCGTTTGTGTTTGCCGCGATCGCAGTGGCTCGGATGGAAGACGACGAAATGCTTGATGCTCATCAAGAGTTTTGTTCTTAATACAATCTTAAGCATTCTGAAGCATTATCAAATGTATTTAGATTTAATTCTCTTTCTCTCGATTTTGAGCGGTGGGGAATTTGTTTTTTCTGCTGTCAGAAGCGATTTGTTAAGCTCTGTTTCAACTTCAGGAAAACGCTACCACTTAACCAAAAGCTGCATGGTACGATTCTTTCGTAGCTTTTAATAAATGGGAGAAAACCTTTGGCACTACGGGTTGCTGTTGTTGGCGGCGGTCCTGCCGGGGCTTCTGCGGCAGAGACATTAGCGAAAGCAGGTATTGAAACTTACCTCATTGAACGCAAGTTAGATAACGTCAAACCTTGTGGCGGCGCAATTCCGCTCTGCATGGTGGCAGAGTTTGACTTGCCAGAGAACATCATCGATCGCAAAGTCCGCAAGATGAAGATGATTTCTCCGTCTAACGTGGAAGTCAATATCGGTTCGACGCTCAAAGATGACGAATACATCGGCATGTGCCGTCGCGAGATTTTGGATGGCTTTATGCGCGATCGCGCGATTTCTCTCGGAGCCAAACTAATCAACGGCACGGTTCACAAGCTAGAAATCCCATCGAACGATACTGGAGCTTACACGCTGCATTACGCCGATCACTCGGACGGCAGCTTAGAAGGCAGCGCTCAAACCCTGCAAGTCGATCTCGTGATTGGTGCAGACGGGGCGAATTCTCGCATTGCAAAGGCCATTGATGCTGGAGATTATCGCTACGCGATCGCCTTCCAAGAGCGCATCAGCCTGCCCGATGACAAGATGGCGTACTACGAAGACTTGGCAGAAATGTATGTCGGTGACGACGTTTCGACCGATTTCTACGCCTGGGTTTTCCCAAAATACAACCACGTTGCTGTCGGAACTGGAACCATGTCGCCTAACAAGGCAGACATTAAGAAGCTCCAGGCGGGCATCCGGGCACGGGCGGCAAAGCGGCTAAGAGGCGGCAAAATCATCCGCGTCGAAGCGCATCCGATTCCTGAGCATCCTAGACCCCGGCGCGTTGTCGGTCGGGTTGCCCTTGTAGGAGATGCGGCTGGAACCGTTACTAAGTCGTCGGGAGAAGGAATCTATTTCGCGGCGAAGTCTGCTCGCATGTGTGCAGAAACGATCGTCGAATTCTCCGATCAAGGTCGTCGGATTCCCACGGAAGCGGATCTTAAGGTCTACCTGAAGCGGTGGGATAAGATGTACGGCATCACCTATAAGGTGTTAGACATTCTGCAATCGGTGTTTTATCGTTCCGATGCAACCCGTGAGGCGTTTGTTGAAATGTGTGCGGATATCGATGTGCAGAAGCTGACGTTTGATAGCTATCTGTATAAGACGGTTGTTCCAGCGAATCCGTTGACTCAACTGAAGATTACGGCGAAGACAATTGGTAGCCTGATTCGAGGCAATGCGTTAGCGCCCTAGTGGTCTGTCAATTTGGTTTGGGGGATGAAAACGCAACAAGAACGGCTTCATCCCTTTTGCCAAAACTCTCGTGAATTAGTAATTTCTTGAATAGATTATTGGCGATCGCATGCGTAAGCTGCGATCGCTTTTTTAGCGCTTAGAATTCATCCTTGCTCGCTCCAGAAGGCATCACTAAAATAAGGAGAGTCACAACCGAAGGCTTTAGCCAAAGCAGTTTGATCAATGTGCGTCACTTAATTTGGATGTGCGGCTGTCTCTTATTCGATCACATATTCGATCACAGTTGTCTGACCTCCAAAAAATTTTGTACTCCGAACCTTTGTTTCCACATTTATGAGCGATCGTCCATTTCTCTCCCGGCTCAGACTTCCCCTGACTCGTAGGCAACTCGTGACTACAGCCCTAACATCCGGCTTTGCTCTTGCCGTTCAGCCCATTCTTGCGAAAACAATTCAAACCAGTACCCAAGGCTTGACGGCTGGCCCTGTGAAAATTCCAGTCGCGAATGGTACTATTCCTGCCTACCGAGCCATGCCTGCAACGGGCAGTTCTTTTCCGATCGTCCTGGTGATTCAAGAAATTTTTGGCGTGCATGAGCACATGCAGGATGTTTGCCGCCGGTTTGCCAAACTGGGATACCTTGCGATCGCGCCTGAACTGTTTGTGCGCCAAGGAGATGTTTCCAAGCTCAGTAGTATTGATCAGATTCGCCCGATTGTTGCCAAGGTTCCAGATACTCAAGTGCTATCAGACTTAGATGCAACTGTGACTTGGGCGAAGCAAACCAGTAAAGGTGACCCGGCCCGTCTAGGAATCACTGGATTTTGCTGGGGTGGGCGGATTACCTGGCTTTATGCAGCTCACAATCCTCAAGTAAAAGCCGGAGTTGCCTGGTATGGGCGGTTAGTGGGCGACTCTACTCCGCTACAACCGCAGTATCCAGTTGACCTTGCTCCTATGCTCAAAGTCCCTGTTCTTGGACTCTACGGCGGTCAAGATAATGGAATTCCGGTGACAACGGTAGAGAGAATGAGAACGGCGCTCAAGCAATCTTCCGCCCGCTCCGAGATTATCGTTTACCCCGATGCCCCTCATGCATTCTTTGCGGACTACCGCCCTAGCTACCGCCAGCAACCCGCAGAAGACGGTTGGAAACGGTTGCAGGCTTGGTTCAAGCAGAACGGCGTAGCTTAGCTGAATTTGAGTGATAAGGGATGAAGAATTTGTTTTTCATCCCTTAGAATTTTCGGTTGGGTCATGCGGTAATCGCTTCTCCTCGAATTTTGAAACCCCTTGTTTCGGCATTGTTGAAGAAGCATTAACGACGCATATGTCTGCTCGATCGTAACTGAACATTTGCAGAAGACGATTAGCGCAAAGCACAGCTTCAAAGAAAAGGCTCTGCAAACTCTATAGAATCGCAACGTTCGGCAATCTAGTTTCCAGTTCTGCTACTCCTTTGCAACGTCCGTGAACCCGCTTGCTGGATCTGAGTACTTGTTTGTTGTGTCCGAGTACTTGTTCGTTGTTCTTTCTGTAATAGTTCGACCAATATCTTCAGCGTGACGAATTGCGCCTCGGACAATTGCGGTTGTAAACAGGCTTGATAGAATGAAGGCAACATTTTTGATCGCAGTGGAGTAAATTTAGTTGTTTCACTCCATTTTTTCTGCTTGTGTGACTCGAATCCAGCCTTTCATCTTGGTTCTAAGCCCGTTGCGTTGTCACCCCCTGAACCCTTACGGGTCTAATTCCCCGCCCTGCGTTTGGCAAACACAGCGTCCGAAGGGTGCTGTTGAGCGAAATCGAGCCGCGAAGCGTGCGAGTGGAGCGAAGTGATACACCGTCCGCTTGCGGCGGTGACATTCACTCAACGATGCAAGGGATAAGGAATGCCGCAGATCCTGTTACTAAACATTACAGAATAAGCGCTTATCTTTTGGGCAACAAACAACTAAAGTGGCTTCGCTCTAGACTATGAATAGGACTCTCTTCAATCCTGTGGTTGAACTGACACTCACCATGACTCAATACAAGCCAACGGATACTGTACCTCAAGTTATGAAAGAAGCTTTGCACCTTAAAGCTAGTGTCAATTCTGGACGAACGAGTCAGCAGATTAGGGCGGAAATTGAGGCAACCTTTGGTTTTGTGCCTCCCTTCTTTGACCCCGCAGAGTCCACACCGCAGGTGCTAGAGAACCTATGGCAACAGACTCTCACTGCCTATGTTGACAATCCGTTGCCAGCTTTGTTTAAGGAGAAGCTGTCTGCTTATCTCTCGCGCTTCTGTGCCGTTCCTTACTGCATGATTTGCCATAGCTGCACGCTACGCCCCCTTGGGTTGACAGCACAAGCGGTACTGGAGTTGCTAGAATCTTCTCCTCCACTAGAGCAAGACATAGAGAAGCACTTTGCAGAGCTTGCCGAACAGCCGAGCCTGCCCGATAATTGGTCAGCATTAAGCTCAGCCCTTGAAGATAGTCTTCTCTACTGTGCTATCTTTATCGCCTTAGAACGTGAGCAATCAGAACATTATCGTCATGAGCTACGCCGTCTCTTAGGCGTCGTGAACTATCAACATTTAACTACATTTATCGCTTACGTCAAAACCTGTCATGTTTGGGTAGAAGCTCATTCCGAAGTGGCGTATGAAGCAGATCAGCGGGTCATCGATAATTTTCAAGCATTGATAGACGACGAACCTGCTTTAGCTGACTTTTTCCGCGATTACCGTAGCAGAGTTAGACGCGAATCTCAAAGTCGCGTCGTACAGCTCGCGGAGCTTGCCGAACGCAATCGTCACGAGCAGGTGCTGCATCAGCAAATGGCGCAAGAGCGACTTGTGATGGAGATTTCTCAGCGCATCCGGCGATCGCTCGATCTAGAAGAAATTCTCAGTACTACGGTTGCTGAAGTCAGACAGTTTCTGGAAGCCGATCGCGTGTTCATCTACCGCTTTGAACCCGATTGGAGCGGCATCATCGCGGTAGAATCCGTCATTTCTGAATCTTTGTCGATCGAGGGAACCAAAATCAAGGACACCTTTTTTGTCCAACCTGCGACGCGCGAACTGTATCGCCAGGGTCGGATTCAAGCAATTTCCGACATCGATACCGAAAACCTATCCGACTGTCACCGGGATTTACTAGCTCGCCTCCAGGTAAGAGCAAATTTAGTTGTCCCGATTGTGCAAGGCGATCAGCTATGGGGCTTGCTTGTTGCCAACCACTGCTTAGAATCTAGGCAATGGCAAACTTTAGAGCTTAATTTGCTTCAGCACCTAGCGACGCAGTTAGCGATCGCCATTCAACAATCTGAACTCTATCACCAAGTCCAAACTGAACTGAGCGAACGCCAGCGTTCGGAAGAGAAAATTCGCGAACAAGCCGTCCTCCTCGACGTGACAACCGATGCCATTTTGGTTCTCGACCTAAATGGCCAAATCTTGTTTTGGAATAAAAGCGCCGAACACCTATACGGTTGGTCAACCGCTGAAGCGCTAGCGATGAGTGCGCGGGCTCTGTTAGGGCAGACCCTTCCTCCTCAACTTGAGGAAATTCAGAAAACGGTGGTCGAAACGGGTAGATGGCAGGGAGAGTTGCCTCAATTGACGAAAGATGGCAAAGAGATTTTGGTTGAAAGCCGTTGGACAGCCGTGCTGGAAGAGGGACAACTCAAATCAATTCTGGTTGTGAATACAGACATTACCCAGAAGAAACAACTTGAACGGCAGTTTCTTCACGCCCAGCGCCTTGAAAGCTTGGGCACTTTGGCGGGCGGCATTGCCCATGACTTGAACAATATCTTGACGCCAATTCTCGCGATCTCTCAACTGCTACAGCTAAAATTGGGCGACATAGATGAGTCTACGCAACGGTTTCTGAAGATGCAGGAAACAAACGCTAGACGAGGAGCGGCATTGATCAATCAAGTCTTGTCGTTTGCACGTGGAGCCGAAGGCAAGCGGATCAAACTTCAAGTTCAACATCTGCTTCAAGAGATCAAGCAGATTATTGAGGGAACCTTTCCAAAATCGATCGATCTCCAGACCAACATCGAACCTAATCTTTGGATTACCTCAGCTGATGCAACTCAATTGCATCAAGTCCTAATGAATCTTTGCGTCAATGCTCGGGACGCTATGCCCGATGGCGGCACGCTGAGTATTTCTGCCAAAAACCTTGTTCTAGATGAAACCTATGCTCAGATGAATCTTGATGCCCAAGCGGGTGCTTATATTGTCATTTCTGTTGCAGATACAGGAATCGGAATGCCTCCTGAAACCTTGCAGAGAATCTTCGAGCCATTCTTCACGACGAAGGAAGTGGGTAAAGGAACAGGATTAGGGCTTTCAACGGTGATTGGCATTATCAAAAATCATGGAGGATTTGTGAATGCCTACAGTGAAGTGGGTCAAGGAACGGAGTTTAAGGTATATTTGCCAGCCATCCAAGGCTCAGAACTGAAACAAGTAGAAACCTCCGAATTACCGCTAGGAGCTGGGGAGTTGGTTCTGGTTGTCGATGATGAAGCGACGATTCGTGAAATTACGAAAACATCGTTAGAGACATATAACTACAGTGTGTTAGTCGCTAATGATGGAATCGACGCGATCGCAATGTACGCAGAACATAAGGATAACGTTGGCGTTGTATTAATGGACATGATGATGCCCAACATGGCAGGTCCCGCCGCAATCAGCATTTTGAAACGGATGAACCCGTCGGTGAAGATTGTCGCTGTGAGCGGGCTGGCCTCGAGTGACAAAGTAAGGGCAGCGATGGAAGCCGGAGTGAGCGCATTTTTGTCTAAACCCTACACCGCCCAAGAATTATTAAAAACGCTCAACATCGTACTGAATTTAGAAACAGCGCCTTAAGAGTGTTTCAGTTTCATCTATTTTCTTGGTGCGATCGCACGACACTCGAGAGGAATTATCTTAGTAAATTCAATAAACGTAGGGGGCATGATTACTGAATCATGCCCCCTACGTTTTTGGGTCTATCGCAATCTAAACTTACTCAACACCCTCAATTCGATCTTCCACTTCTTGATATAACTCGCGGAGTTTATCAAGATTCTCTTCGCTCGTCTCCCAATAGCCACGCCCATTCGCTTCTAGCAAGGTCGTCACCATCTTACGGAACGAGTTCGGATTGAGATCTAACAGACGCTTTTGCATTTCTTCATCTTTGACAAAGGTTTCATTCGCGTCTTCATAGATCCAGTTATCCACTGCGCCTGCCGTTGCCGACCAGCCCATTGTGTTGACCAATCGCTTCGAGAGTTCCCGAACGCCTTCGTATCCGTGAGACAACATGCCCTCATACCACTTGGGGTTCAAGAGCTTGGTTCGCGCGTCGAGTCGCACCGTTTCAGACAATGTGCGAATTTGAGCGTTTGCTGTTGTCGTGTCTGCCATAAACGAGGCTGGAGTTTTACCGTCATCTCGCAAACTCGCGACGATTTTAGTCGGATCGGAGTCGTAGTAGTGAGAGACATCGGTGAGCGAGATTTCAGATGAATCCAAATTTTGGAAGGTGACATCTGCGGTCTTCAAGCTTTCGCGGAAGAGCGTCTCGTTTTGCTCCATCATCCCCGGATTATCAGACGAGAATGCGAACCCCTTGCGCGAGAGATACATGTTTTGCAGTTCCTCTTCGTTTTCCCAAGTGCCGTTCTCTACCGCCAAATTAACATTCGACGAGTAAGACCCGGATGCGTTGGAAAAAACGCGAGTTGCTGCTTGGCGCAGATTGATTCCCAGTTCATCGGCTTGCTTCATTGCGTGTTTGCGAACGAAGTTCATCTCTAAAGGCTCATCTGCTTCCGCCGCCATTTTCACAGCGCGATCGAGCAGGGCCATTTGGTTGATAAACAAGTCACGAAACACACCAGAGCAGTTGACCACCACATCAATCCGCGGACGCCCTAACTCTTCGAGCGGAATCAGCTCGAGTTTGTTGATGCGTCCTAGCGAATCGGGTAGAGGTTTGACACCGACCATCCACAAAATTTGGGCGAGAGATTCGCCGTAAGTCTTGATATTGTCGGTTCCCCAAAGCACGCACGCGATCGTTTCCGGGTACGCGCCGCCGTTTTCGGCACACTGACGCGCAATCAAGCGATCGACCACGATTTTGGCAGATTTGACTGCCGCCGCCGTTGGGATAGACTGCGGATCAAGCGCATGAATGTTCTTACCAGTCGGCAACACATCCGGGTTCCGAATCGGATCGCCGCCAGGACCTGGTATTGTGTACTGCCCATCTAGCGCCATCAGCAACGCGCCGAGTTCGTTATCGGCAACGACTTGCTTGAGACAGAATTGCAAGAATTCGATCAAGGGCTTGAGGAGTTCTTCATCTACTGCCTTGAAGCCGGACGCGTGAAGGGATTCAACCCAAGGCGCTTTTTTACCACCCAAGTTAAACAAGCTGGTCAGCATCGACATTTTCGATACGCGACCTTCTTCGTCTACTTGAGATTGCACCATCGCCGCGACGGCAGCACGAGTGGCTTGAGTCACATCATTGAGAAGCTGAACGTCTGCGAGAACGCCAAGATCACTATTCTGGAAAATTTCGTCAATGTCGCGACCAATGCTATTGGCAATGATGCGCGGCAAACTGACAATGTTCTCTTCAGCGCGATCGAGACTGGCGATGTTGACGAGGGTTGCGATCGCTTCTTCCGCTGTCGGTGGTTTGCCAATCACATGCAATCCGCATGGCAATAGCCGCGATTCGATCTCCATCAATTTGATGTAAACCTTACCTACGATCGTATCGCGTTCTTCCGACGTCAAATCTTTCGAGTCTTCTGGAAACTCAATGTCTTTGTCCAGATTACAAATTCGCGCCTTATCCATGATCGTGTCTACGATCTGCACGCCGCGACCCGAATCTTTTAGTGTTTGATAGGAGCCGACCAGTTCACTGAGTTCCTTCAACCCTTTGTAAAGTCCAGCGTTTTCTGCTGGAGGAGTCAGGTAACTAATGGTTTCTGCGTAAGAGCGACGCTTTGCGATCGTGGCTTCAGATGGATTGTTCGCCGCGTAGTAATACAGGTTGGGAATCGTACCGATCAAGCTGTCGGGAAAGCAGTCATCTGACATGCCGATCTGCTTACCTGGCATGAACTCCAGCGATCCATGCGTGCCAAAGTGCAGAACAGCGTCCGCTTTCCAGACCTTTTCTAGGTAGGTGTAGTAAGCGGCGAACCCGTGGTGAGGACTCGCCGATCGCGAGAACAACAAGCGCATCGGATCGCCTTCGTAGCCAAATGTTGGCTGCACGCCAATAAACACGTTACCGAATGCTTTTCCGTAGACTAAAAGATTTTGACCGTCGGTGTTGAGATGTCCTGGAGCCGGACCCCAAGATGGAATCAGCTTTTCGTGATAAGGCGTCAGTTCTTCGTACTCTGGAACCGACATTCGATAAGCAATGTTGAGTTCAGGACTGTTGTACTGAGCGCGGGCATCGTGAAGCACTTCTAGCATTAGCGCTTCTGCTGTTTCTGGCAAATCCTCTACGTCATAGCCGTTTTGCTTGAGTCCTTCCATCACTTTGTAGATGGAACCGAACACATCGAGATAAGCCGCCGTTCCAACGTTGCCTTTATCAGGTGGAAAGCTGAAAACGGTAATGGCGACTCGCTTATGAAGTTTGGGCTTGTGTCGGAGATTTGCCCATTTCAAGGCCCGTTGCGCGATCGCTTCGATTCGATCTTGCAGCGCGACCGCTCTGCCTGTTGCTCCGTCCCGCCCAGACACGATGATCGGCTCAATCGCCCCGTCCAACTCTGGCAACGCAATCTGTAGCGCTACTTGAATGGGGTGCAATCCCAGTTCGCTGTCTTGCCATTCCTCGGTTGTTTGAAACACTAACGGCAACGCCACCATATACGGACGGTTGAGCCGTTTTAGCGATTCAATCGCTTTCGGGTGATCTTGACGCGCTGGACCTCCAACTAGGGCAAACCCAGTCAGAGAAACGACGACATCTACGATCGCGGAGTCGGTTGAAATCGGGTCATAGAAAAACGCATCAACAGGCTTCGAGAAATCCAAGCCGCCTGCAAATACAGGAATGACTCGCGCTCCCATCGCTTCGATTTCTTGCACCATCGCCACATAGTGGGCATCATCCCCAGTCACTAAGTGCGTTCGTTGCAAGACGAGTCCTACCGTTGGCGCTAACGGATCTTTTAAGTCTGCTGAAATATCTTTTCTAGAATTAAACCAATTGAGATATTCCTTCAAATCTTCAAACATACAGGGTGCAAGCGGATGCCAAATGCCTAAATCCGGATAAGTAACCGGATCTTGGTAAGTCTCACTCGCACCAACCTGCCCTTTGTAAACATACTTATCTGCCAGCATCAGCAGAAAGTTCTCTAGGTTTTCGGAGTTGCCGCCGAGCCAATATTGGAAGCTCAGCATAAAGTTGCGAGCGTCCTGCGCTTTATCCATGGGCAGATACTTCAGCACCTTGGGCAGCGTGTTGAGCAGCTTCAGCATCGCGTCTTGAAAACTCGACCCCGATTGCTCTTTGCGCTTCTTCATGAATTGCGCGATCGCACTCTTCGACTGACCCAACTGAGCCATCGAAAAGCTGCCCATCTTGTTGAGGCGCATCACTTGCGGCATCGATGGAAACACCACCGCAACATCTAGGTTGTCGCGATGAGGCTCGACCGCCGCAACTAATTTCTCTGCCAAATCTTCTAAAAAGATCAGCGAGGCGATGAAAATGTTTGCTTCAGCCACATCGCGCTGGAAGTCTTCGTAGTTCTTAGCATCTCGAAGTTCTTCGATTAGATATCCGCTAATTTCAACCGCGATATGAGGGTGCTTTTCGTTAATCGATCGAACGGCGGCGGACAAAGCGCTTTGATACTGCGGCTCTAGCACGACATAGACCACCTTGAGTAAGGATCGTGCCCCTAGATTGTCAGGTGCAATGTGTCTTATGGTGGGCTTGACGTGGGTGAACATGCGGGTCAGACTCCTTTGAGGCGTGTTCTCTTCTTAAAACTGAGCATCTTTAGGCACTGAGGACTTGCCAAGATGCCCTCCTCCGAGCTTAGAAAGCCGCTTCCAGAGGAGGAAGATCGCAAGCATCGTAGGCTGGAAGGAGCTTAATAAATTTTTGTTAAGCTCTTTTTCGTACTCCACGATTCTTGAAATGAAGTTAGGCTACAACTGTGTTTTTACCAGAAAACGCATACTAGATGAGCATTTCAGCGAATAACTGACACAATTTGATAAAAAACCTGAGATATTTGTTTAACTTTCGTTACAAATACCTGAGCAGATACTTCATTCTGCTCTTAATTTTTTGTTTCAAAAAGCTTCAGGAGGCTCTAGAAGTTCTCGATTCTTACAAAATTGCGTCTTTACGCCAATCGCAAAGCTTATTCTGAAACTTCACTGACTTTGACAATCTGCTCAATTAAGCTCTGAATCGAAAGATTGCGTCCACCTGCCTCACTCAAAACCGACACTGTAAACCCCAATATCAGCAAACTTGTCAAAATTCCAATAAACCGGGAATGCCTAGAAACGCCAGAATCTCTCAAAATTCTTGCCAAGGGACGGCTTTGGCGACGCAGCTTTTTCTCATTTACCAACCGTTTCTTAGCAAACGGATCCCGAACATAATGTCCACTGACACTAACGACAAAGCGCGATCGACAATGAGGACAGGTCAATAATCCTCGCATCAGCTTGACTGACTGGACACCGCTCATGCGATGGCAAATCGGACAAGGAACAGAATAGTGGTCAAAGCTGTAAACATTCATCGGGCACGGAAGGGGAGGAAATTTGTATAAGTAATTATTTGATCGACTGCAGCAGGTTCACGATTCAACCGCAAATTCCTGATCCAATGTAACTGAGAGCGTTCGATGTAATTAGAGGCAACACGCTTTAATACGACCAGTTTACCCAAGTTTTCTCGAATCTTCTTCAGATCTTTGGCGGAGCTTTAAACACTTCAACATTAAGGAATTTGAAACAGATTTAATCTAGATGACGTTCTGTATCCTTGAGTTTTCGTTCCTCACTAGGTTCCCATTAAATCTTCTACTATTAAGATTTATGAGGCTTCATCTCACTCAAGCCATAGAGCGGTTTAGAAGAAATTTTCTTGTCTTAGAGATGGAAGATCCATCACAATGAGAGACAGCAACAAAATTTAATTTTATTAAAATTTTCCGTTTAAAAGAAATGCCATCTGCCCCTCCGCACGTTCTACTATCTGAGCAGCAAATTCCGTCTGAGTCCAGACCAAACCGTTTTCTTAGCCGTCTACAGCCCCCTCCTGAAACAATTGTTTTGATGCTGGCAGTTCTGATTGGGGGCGGAGCTGGGCTAGGCGTTGTTGCATTTCGATACCTAATTGAGATCATTCATCGTTTAATGTTGGAAGACCTAATGGGACACATTGGGCGATTAGGCGCGTGGACACTAGCCTGTGTGCCTATTTTGGGTGGCGCGATCGTGAGTGTAATGCGATGGAAAATTAAAGACTTTGGAGCAGGTATTTCGGGATTAATTAGCGCTGTCCAGTCGGGAAAAGAACTGTCGCCGACCCGAGCGATCGGGAAAGCGATTGCCGCTTCTGTTTCGCTCGGTTCTGGCGCGTCGCTTGGACCCGAAGGACCAAGTGTTGAAATTGGCGCTCACGTCGGCATGTTCTTAGGTCAACTCTTGAAGGTATCTCAAGACCGCCTGCGTTTGCTATTGGGAGCTGGGGCCGCAGCCGGGTTGGCGGCTGGATTCAATGCCCCGATCGCAGGCGTGTTTTTTGCCTTAGAAGTCGTTTTGGGTACAACGTTTGAAACCTCGGCGGCGAGTGTGGTCGTTCTAGCAGCAGTAGTCGCCGCTTGGATCAGCCAGATTGGACTGGGAGGACAACCCGCGTTCGATTTGCCTGCTTATGAAGTGCGGAGCCCGTTGGAGTTGCCGTTGTATTTGGGTCTAGGGCTATTTGCGTGTATTGTATCGATCGCTTATACCAAGTTTTTGAAGGGGACTCAGACAGCATTTCAAGGGCAAGTTTCAGGGTTTGGATGGTTGACTGAAATTCCGCGAGAAATTCACCCCATCTTGGGCGGACTTTGTGTTGGGATAGTAGCACTACACTTGCCGCAAGTGTTAGGCATTGGCTACGACACTATCGAAGCGATGTTGCGGAATGCAGAGTTTTCACTTGGGCTACTGCTGACGCTGCTGGTCGTCAAACTGTTGGTCACGGGAATTAGCTTAGGCAGTGGCTTAGTGGGCGGGGTGTTTGCGCCTGCCATGTACTTAGGTGCGACGCTCGGTACAGCTTACGGGAAGGTTTTGCCGTTTGTGTTTCCTATGTTTGCTTCTAGCATCGCCGATTCCCCAGCTTATGCAATGGTTGGCATGGCCGCCGTGTTGGCTGCGAGTGTAAATGCCCCGTTAACCGCCGTTCTACTGCTATTTGAAATGACTCGTGACTACCGCATTGTTTTACCCCTAATGGCAGCAGTTGGGTTAAGTGTGTGGTTAGCAGAATGGTTGAATCGACCAGTTGCACCGTCTACGCTTAAACCCGTCGAAGCAAATCCAGAAGTTGATTCTCTGGATTTGCGGTTTGCTAACCAAAATCAAGAAATTCTCAAAAATCTGTCGGTTGCAGAAGCAATGCAGTCTAATTTTTTGCGATTATCGGCTGATTTGTTGTTACCAGAAGCAGGACTCGCGTTGATCCAATATCAACGTCATAGTGCACTAGTTGTGAATCAAGACGACCAGCTAATCGGCATCATTACTTTGCAAGACATCAATCGCGCGATCGCGCGCTGGGAAAAAAATCATCATGCGGACGGCATCAACTACTTGCCAATGACTCAGAACGTCAATGATGTATGCACAACTGACATTCTATATGCTTATAAAGAAGAGCCATTAGTCGAAGCTCTTGATCGGATGACAACTCGTGGCTTGCATCAATTGCCGGTAATTGATAGTGAAGAAACCCACCAAATTATTGGCTTGCTGGAACAAGAAGGAATTACGCTCGCCTGCAATCTAGCGCTCACAAGAGAATCTTTAATTCCGTATTTAACAATTTCATCGCATGCTCAGCAAGCCAAAGCGCCGATAGAAGCAGCTATTGTTCCGTCCCATTTTTCGTTAGAGACCTCAGTTTGAGCCGAAAACGTCATAGAGGATGTTATCGCTTTCGACTCGTCCAAATTCCGGTAAACATCATCAAGAATCCACCGAGAAAGATAGCGATCGCTGCGCCGGCAGGGATCGCTGTTGTCCAGTCGATATTTTCCATAAAACGTATTTACCCAGTTAAGTTTATAAAACTGCTTCCTCGTCTTGGCGATCGATTTGACGCAGATGAATATGCTTGCGACCGAGAGAAATCTCGAACTCATCCCCTGGCGTAAGCTCCATCTGTTTAGTATAAGCAGCACCAATCAAAAGATTACCATTGGACTGCACGCTAATTCGGTAACTAGCGCTGCGACCCCCACGCCCATTGGTTCCCTGTTTACCATCTAATTCAATTCCTTCTGCATCAATCAATGCATTGAGAAATTTCATCATATTGACTCGTTCAACACCGTTTTTGGTCACAGTGTAATAGCCGCATTCCCTTGCTTTTTCCTCTTTGTTGAGATCGTCTAGTTCCTTAACTTTCTTGAGCAAAGCTTCGCCCAGGAGCGGCTCAATTTTCTTCTTCTTAGTCATCAACTTGCGTCTGAACTGATGGATGTTGACTCTATTTTACTGGATTTCGCTAACTTAGTTGGACGAAAAACATCGTGTCGAATATTAGCGTTTGAGCGCATATTACCCGAAGATATGTTTTTATTCTCCCAAAGTTGCTATTAATTTAGTCCAATATGAAGGGGATAGTAAACCCCTAGAATAGAGTACTCCATAAAGAATGATTTGAGATCAACCAAATTTTAATTAGTTTTGATCAATAAACATGGTTGTTTAGAAACGGCAAATGGATTGAAAGAACTGTGCTCTTCTAGAAGTAGCTCGATGATTTTGCAAAAATACAAGCCTAAACAATCGTTAAATTAGTAAGCCTTTCGTTTTTCTCAGAGATAATCTTGATTGAAGTAAGATTGTCTAGCTTTAGCGATCCTTCCAAGTTTGATAGGGCCAAATTGGTAGAGCCAATCACAAACAACCTGCGTGGTACATTAACTATAGAGATAAAAAACTACAAAGATAAAAACGAGCGAGCCAACTGTGTGTAGCGTCGCCTCAGCTTTGTTAAATCGGCATCATCTCAATCAGCCGATCAAAAAGGCTTAACGTCACCACGTACGATCAACTCGCTCTTACCATTCATTCACCTGTAACCATCACCGTATCAAGCCTACTTGTCAAAGGTATGTGTTAGACATGAATCTGAAATGACAACGAAATCGTCTAGGAAATGAAATTATTCTTTGGTTTTAGGGAGCAAACCGAGCCGTTCCTTCGTCAAAGAATGTTAGCGTTCATGCCTGTAAGAACAGGAGAACACTAAAGTAGAATCCACACGATCGCGACCCAAATGACATATTTACTTCTTAAACTAGAAACATTCGCCTTATAGAGCAGGATGACGTGTGCATCTCCTCTCAGATGGGTCTGATTTTGGTCGGTGCTGAAGGCAGTGTAAAACGATGCTTGATTTGCATTCTTGCTTTGTATATAAGGTTTGTCAATAAGGAGAGTTATAGACCGATGCCGAATCGCAATGCTCAGCATAATCAGAACTGGAAAAAGTCTGCTGTCTATTTAATGCTGCCTTTAGTGGGAGCTAGTACAGCCCTTGCTGGAAATCGCTTGTTGTCGTCTGATGTGCTACAACCTCCGCCCGCGATCGCTCAAAGTCGAACGTCTACTATTCTGTCTGGTGCAGACGCTAATTTTATTGCAACGGCGGCTGAGCGAGTGGGCCCTGCTGTGGTGCGGATCGACTCTTCGAGGACTGTTCAATCTCGCGTTCCTGCCATTTTTAACGACCCATTTTTCCGCCAGTTCTTTGGTGGGCAGGTTCCAAATGCGCCCTCATCACGGGTTGAGCGGGGAACGGGGTCAGGCTTTATTATTAATGCAGACGGGTTGATTTTGACGAATGCTCATGTTGTCAACGGGGCCGATTCGGTGAACGTTGTTCTTAAGGATGGGCGTGAGCTTAGAGGCAAAGTTATAGGACAAGATCCATTGACTGATGTGGCCGTGGTTCGAGTTCAAGCAAGCAATTTGCCTGTTGTGACTCTGGGTAATTCAGAAGCGCTAAAGCCAGGGGAATGGGCGATCGCAATTGGCAACCCGTTAGGTTTAGACAATACGGTAACGGCGGGAATCATCAGCGCGACGGGTCGTTCGAGTGCTGAAGTTCGAGTTGCAGATAAGCGCGTCAGCTTTATTCAAACCGATGCAGCGATTAATCCGGGTAATTCGGGTGGACCGCTCCTCAATCAACGGGGTGAAGTGATTGGGATGAATACCGCTATTATTGGCGGCGCACAGGGTTTAGGCTTTGCAATTCCAATTAATACGGCTCAAAGAATTTCTCAACAGTTGATCTCTAAAGGCAGGGTTGATCATCCGTACCTTGGCATTCAAATGCGAACATTGACGCCCGCATTGAAGCAACAGATTAACAGCAGTCGCGAGGCGGGTTTTCAGGTTCAAGCCGATCGTGGGGTTGTGGTTTTCCGAGCGTTGCCCAATTCTCCCGCTGCGAGGGGAGGATTACGAACAGGGGATGTGATTCAGAAAATCAACGGTCAAACGGTGACAACAGACAGTCAAGTTCAACAAATTGTGGAAAGCAGTTCTATTGGCAACAGCCTTCAAGTTGAAGTCAATCGAGGCGGACGTGCAACGACTGTAGCGATCCAGCCTGGAGCGTTTCCAACTCAAACGGCTCAAACCGAGTAGGCGGCGGCTAGTAGTTCATGCAGTAGGGCGTCTCAATTGAGACGCCCTACACTGTTTATAGAAACCATAATTAGGAGCAACTCGATGGCAGACACTTTAGATATTATTGAACTCGGGCATCCGATTCTTAGACAAACAGCGCAAGCGATCGCGAGTATTCAAGACGATCAAATTCAAGCACTCATCGACCAGTTACTTGCCACAGTTAAACAATCCAACGGCGTTGGCATTGCTGCCCCTCAAGTCGCTCAGTCTTTTCAACTGATGATTGTGGCATCGCGCCCGAATCCCCGTTATCCAAATGCACCGGAAATGGAGCCAACGCCGATGATCAATCCTCAAATTTTGTCTCACTCGACAGAAACGGTGAAAGGATGGGAGGGCTGCCTCAGCATTCCAGGAATTCGTGGACTAGTTCCCCGATATCAAGCCATCGAAATTGAGTACTGCGATCGCAATGGCAATCTTCAAAAAATGCAGTTAACCGATTTTGTTGCCCGCATTTTTCAACACGAATATGACCACTTTAATGGCATTGTCTTTCTCGATCGCGTTGAAAGTACCAAAGATTTGATCACTGAGAATGAGTATCAGAAATTATTTAACCGATCAGCGAACTAAGAGATAACGCAATCCAATTCCTAGCAGAAACAATCCATAGAGTTTTTTGATCAGGTCACTACTGATGTAGGGTTGATTAGCAAACAATGCACCAAACAAATTACCAACGACTAAACCAAGGGCAATCACAAATGCATGTTTGATATTGAGATTTCCACTCCGGTAGTAAACGCCAGCAGCAAGGATACCAATGGGTAGAATTTGCGCGGCGATTGAGGTTCCAGTTGCAAACTTTTGATCCATTCCCAATAGCAAAACCATTGCCGGAACCATAATCGCTCCGCCTCCAATTCCAAACACTCCTCCCGCGATCCCGGCGGCTAGACCAATTGCTAAAAGCTGAATAAGAACGATAGACATTATTCTCAGAGCCTTTTTTATAGGACTACTGGGATAATATCGCATCCCTACATCCGCTCTAGTACTCCGATTCCAAGTAATGACAATCCAAGTTTCAAGGTACGGGCTGTTAAGTCACAGAGAACTAATCGCGATGTTCGGACTGACGTCTCTGCTTGTAGAACGGGACAGCGATCGTAGAATTGATTGAATTTCTGACTTAGTTCAAACAAGTACTGACACAAGCGATTCGGCATCAAATCTTGGCTGACTTGATCAATCATTTCATCAAGTTGCAGCAAATGTCTTGCTAAAGCAAATTCGGTTTCTTCCTGTAGCAAAATCTTGAGATCGGAGCCTAAATTGTCAAAATCAATTTGACCTTTACGACTGATTCCTTGAATTCGAACGTAAGCGTAGAGCATGTAAGGTGCAGTGTTGCCCTGCAACGCCAACATCTTGTCAAAACTAAAAATGTAATTGCTGGTTCGGTTTTGGCTCAAGTCAGCATATTTAACCGCACTGATACCCACGATTTGAGAAGTATGAGCAATAAACTCCTCTGATTCGTGACGGTCTTCTTCTTTCAAACGAGTTTCTAAATCGGCGCGCGATCGCACGATCGCTTCATCCAATAAATCTCGCAGTCGAACCGTGTCACCCGAACGGGTTTTCAGCCTTTTGCCATCTTCGCCCTGCACCAGACCAAACGGAATGTGAATAATTTCTACCCCTTCAGGAATCCATCCCGCCCGACGTGCCACTTGAAAAACTTGTGCAAAGTGATTTGCCTGTCCTGCATCGGTGACATAGATCATTCGTTTAGCCTGATCGGTTTGAATCCGATACCGAATCGCAGCTAAATCTGTTGTTGCATAGTTGTAGCCACCATCCGACTTTTGCACGATTAGCGGTAACGGTTCTCCTTCTCGGTTAGTAAAGCCTTCGAGAAAAACGCACTTTGCACCTTGATCTTCGACAAGCAATCCTGTTTGCTCCAGATCGTCTATCACTTGCTGCAAAAGCGGATTGTAAAACGACTCTCCCCGTTCAGTTAAACAAATATCTAGCAAATCATAGATAACTTGAAACTCGCGCCGCGACTGATCGCAAAGTAATTGCCATGTGCGATGACTTTCTGGATTCCCAGACTGCAACTTTACAACTTCCTGTCGCGACTTCTCTTGAAATTCTGGGTCTTCATCAAACCGTTGTTTTGCTTTTTTATAGAATGCAACTAAATCACCCAAATCTAATGCGTCAGCCGTAGTTAATGCTTCAGGACACACTTCCTGCAAATAGGTGATCAGCATCCCAAATTGAGTGCCCCAATCTCCAACATGATTTAGTCGTAGAACGTCTTGACCTTGAAATTCTAAAACTCGCGCGATCGCATCGCCAATAATTGTCGATCGCAAATGCCCTACGTGCATCTCTTTGGCAATGTTAGGGCTAGAGAAATCTACAATAACGCGCTTTGGGTTTTTAGCCGCTTCTACTCCCAAACGGCTGCTACCTTGCATTGCCGCTAACTGCGATTGCAAGTACTCTGTTTTCAGCTTGATATTAATGAAACCCGGACCTGCAATTTCAAGCGGCTCACAGATGTCTGAGAGATCAAGCTTTTGGATTAGGTCTTGTGCGATCGCTCTTGGTGCTTTGCCCAATCTTTTTGCCAGCGACATCGACACATTGGATTGATAGTCGCCAAATTGGGGATTGCTCGTTGGCACTAACACCGGATCAACTCCCGCTAGATCATTGCCAAAGGCGGCAATTAACGCTTGCTCAAAACAGTTCTTCAAATATGCGATCGTCGCGTTCATAATTGTTCAGCCTGAAATTGGCGAGAGTCTCTTTTAGGGTAATGACTCAGTTTATCTACAAATGAAGTTCAACACTGCATCTAACTTCTGAGCTAACTGACGCTCAGAAACAATTGATCGTGGTCGGGACAAAATTTGATTCTTATAGTGTCGAGCAGGATCACATTCGCTAGGTTGTGTTGATAATTGTGTGAAGTTGGGCTGAATAAGCTAAAACGCGA